>JASHTH010000332.1 GCA_030040655.1 Acidobacteriaceae bacterium
GTGGAGATGATGGAAGCGCTCGACTTCCACAAGTTTCGCGTGGTGGGTCGGCTCAAGCCCGGAGTGACCCAAGCGCAGGCGGTGGCCGATCTCAGCCTGATTTCGCGTCGCCTTGACAACACGCATCTCGACGATCCCTTTGTTTTCAGGAGAGCGAACGCGCGGCCGCTTCTGGAACACTTGGTGGGCGACGTGAAGAAGCCGCTTTACATCCTGCTCGCGGCCACCTGCTGCCTGCTGCTCATCGCCTGCCTCAACGTGGCCAATCTGCTGGTGGCGCGCGCCGCGGCGCGCCGCAAGGAGCTGGCGATCCGCACCGCGATGGGCGGCGGATGGCTGCGCCTGATGCGCGAACGGCTGATCGAAAGCCTGCTGCTCTCAGCCGCGGGCGGCATGCTGGGGCTGCTGTTGGCCTCTGCCGCGCTCGCGTGGCTGGTGAGGACACGCACGGACATCAGCCGCATCGACTCCATCCAGGTCGATGGCGTAGTGGCGGCTTTCACTCTCGGCATCATCGTACTGTGCGCGCTGTTTTCAGGCCTGATCGCGGCCTTCAGCGCCGGCAACAAGCGAATTCTTGCCGCGTTGCACGAAGCATCACGCTCGGTAAACGGAAGCGGCGCGCGCGCCACGCTCCGCAAGGTGCTGCTCACGCTCGAGCTCGGGCTGACCGTGATTCTCCTCGTCGGGGCCGGGCTGCTTTTGAAGAGCTACGATCGCTTGCGCGCATCGGACATGGGCTGCACAACCGAGAACGTGCTCACCATGCGGCTGATGCTTCCGGCGGCGAAGTACAAAGCACCCGCCGATCGCGCCAACTTTTACGACAGCCTTCTCGAACGCGTGCGTGCGCTGCCCGGCGTGGATGCGGCAGCGTTGATCAATGCCGTTCCCGGACAGGGCTACTGGGGCGACCTGGGGTTTTCCATCGTCGAGCACCCGCCGCAGCCGCAAGGCAAAGGAACGTTCGCCCTCAATCGGTGGACCGACGCGAAATATTTTGCCGCAATGGGCATTCCCTTTCTGCGCGGTCACACCTTCGACGACGGCCAACGTCTCAACTCAGCCAACGAGGCGATCATCAGCCAATCGTTTGCGAAGCAGTTCTTCCCGGGCGAAGACCCGATCGGCAAGCACCTCTATGTGCCTATGCAACACATGAAAGGCGTGATTGTGGGCGTGGTGGGCGATACGCGCTATGACATCGGTGAAGAGCCGCAACCCATGCAGTATTACCCGCTCGACGCCGGCCAGGAGAACGGCGTCACGCTCGTGGTCCGCTCGGCCCACGACGTCGAACCGCTGGCGCTGCCGGTGCAGCGCGTTGTCGGCGAGCTCGATCGCGATCTGCCCGTTTCCGACGTGCTCACGATGGATCAGTTGCTCGGCAAATCCATGCTCGACCAGAGCTTCAACACCACGCTGCTCACGGCCTTCGCTACGCTCTCGCTGCTTCTTGCCGCGGCGGGGCTCTTCGGCGTGCTGTCGTACATCGTGGCGCAGCGGACGACGGAAATCGGTATTCGCATGGCGCTGGGCGCGCGACGCGAGCACGTAATGCGCAGAATGCTGTTCGACGGCTTGGGACCTGCGCTTTTCGGACTGATCCTGGGCCTTGCGGCGAGCGTTGAAGCAAGCCGGCTGATGCGCGACCTGCTCTATGAAATCAAGCCGCTCGATCCGGCGGTCTTTGCAGCAGTTGCGATCACGCTGCTGGTGGTTGCTGCGCTCGCCTGCCTGGTTCCCGCCTGGCGCGCCTCGCGCCTCGATCCCATGCAGGCGCTGCGGATGGAATGAAGGGACCAAGAGAACAAGGGACCGAGGGACCAAGGGACCAAGGGAACAGGGATCAGAGATCAGAGATCAGGGGTTGGCGCGGAGGATGTCATGCGATGGCCAGAGCGGCTGGCGGTGCAGACGCGGATGCTCTTCCACCGTGGCGCAGAAGGCGAGCGTCTGGATCGCGAACTGCAATTTCACATCGATCGCCAGATCGCCGAGAACGCCGCAGCAGGAATAAGCGCGGAAGAGGCACGACGGACGGCGCTGCGCGTCTTCGGCAATCCGGCTTTGCTGCGCGACCGCGCGCGTGCGACCTGGAGCTGGAGCAGCGTGGAGCTTTTGTTCCGCGATCTTCGCTCCAGCGCGCGCACGCTTACGCGAACGCCCGGATTCGCCATCATTGCGGTGACGGTCATCGCGCTGGGCATCGGCGCCAATGTGGCGCTGTTTGCCATCGTCCGTTCCATGCTTCTCAAGCCGCTGCCCTTTGACGATCCCAGCCGGCTGGTTCGGCTTTACGAATCCGACGCAGACGGCAAATTCCCGTACAACAACGACTCCGGGGGCATCTTTGCCGAGTGGAAGCGGCTGAACCGGAGCTTTACGGACATGGCCATTACCGGCTATGCCGGTTACAACCTCTCCGGCGGAGGCGGGCAGCTCCCCGAGAGCATTCAGGCCGCGACCTTCTCGTGGAATCTGCTTCCACTCCTTGGCGTTCGACCGGCGTTGGGCCGCGGCTTTACGGCCGGCGACGACAGGCCTGCGGCGAATCCGACCGTGCTGCTGAGCTGGGGACTCTGGAAGCGCCGCTTCGGCGGCGATCCCGCGATCGTCAACCAGACAATCTTCCTCGATGCGCGGCCATACACGGCGATCGGCGTCATGCCGGCGTGGTTCGCACTGCCCGATCCGACGATCCAGGCGTGGACACCGATCTACTTTGCCGAAGAGCCGGCTCACATGAAGAATTACTCGCACGATTTCCAAGTGATCGCCAGACTTAAACCAGGCGTGAGCCAGAAGCAGGCGGTCGAGGAACTGTCGCTGATCGCGCGGCGCATCCGGCAGCAGCATCCCGATCAGCCGTGGGTCAGCTTCGGCGCCAACAGCCGTCCGCTGCTCGATTCGCTGGTGGGGGATATGAAGACCCCGCTGTACGCGCTGCTGGCTGCCACCGGGTGCGTCTTCCTGATCGCGTGCCTCAACGTAGCGAATCTGCTGGTGGCGCGCGCGGCGGCGCGACGCAGGGAGCAGGCGATCCGCACCGCACTGGGCGGCAGCCGCCTGCGCCTGCTGCGCCAGCATCTGATGGAGAGTTTGCTGCTCGCCGCCGCGGGAGGGGCGCTGGGCCTGCTTCTTGCGATTGTGGTGCTCCGCTGGTTTGTGAGCGTGGGCATCGAGCAAGGGCTAGCCCGCTCCGAATCGGTCGGGATCGACGGCGTTTCGGCGCTGTTTGCGCTGGGATTGATCGTTCTGTGCGCCGCATTCGCCGGGACGGTCTCGGCCTTTTCGGCGCGGGGCGACCGGGCGCTTGCGGCGCTCCAGGAGTCGTCCCGAGGGCAATCCAGCGGAGTGGCCCGCACGCGGCTACGGCCGGTGCTGCTCACGCTCGAAGTCGGGCTCACGGTGGTGTTGCTCATCGGCGCCGGATTGCTGCTCAAGAGCTATGCCCGGCTGCGTTCGAGCGATCTTGGCTGCATCACACAGAACGTGCTCAAGATGGAATTGAGCCTGCCGCAGGCGCGCTACAGCCAGCCTGCCGAGGTGCGGAGCTTTTTCTCGGCGCTTCTCGAGCGCGTGCGCGGCATTCCCGGCGTCCAAGGAGCCGGGCTCGTCACCCCGGCCGTTCCCGGCGATGGGTACGGCGGGGATAACGGTTACTCGGTCGTCGAACATCCGCCGCTCCCGCAGGGCAAGCTGCAATACGCCATTCATCGCTGGGTCGATCCCGGCTATTTCGCCGCCATCGGAATCCCGTTTCGGCGTGGCCGCACATTCGACGAGACGCAGCAGCCCGGCCATGCCTCCGAAGCGATCGTGAGCGAGACCTTCGCACGACTCAACTTTCCCCGTGAAGATCCCATCGGGAAACATCTCAAGACGTGGGGCGATCACCCGCTGGAGATCGTCGGAATTGTCGGCGACACGCGATTCGGCATCGGCGACCCGGTGCAGCAAATGATGTATTTCCCGTTTTACGCGGCCAAAGACATGAACGGCGCATCCCTCGTAGTGCGGTCGAATCGCGATGTGACCGCATTTTCTGTTCCCATTCAGCGCATTGTGGCGCAGATGGACCGCGACCTGCCCGTCTCAGATGTACTCACGATGGATCAGGTCATCGGCCGCAATACTCTCCAGGAGAGCTTCGACGCCACGCTGCTGCTTGTCTTTGCGGGGTTGTCGCTGGTGCTGGCTGCCGTGGGATTGTTCGGCGTGCTCTCCTATCTCGTAGCGCAGCGCACGGGCGAAATCGGTATTCGCATCGCGCTGGGCGCGCGACGCGAGCAAGTGTTGCGCACGATGCTGTTCGATGGCCTGCGCCCCGCGATCTTCGGCCTGGTGCTCGGCCTCGCCGCCAGCGCCGGCACGGTGCAACTCATCGAGTCCATGCTTTACGGGACGCAACCGCTCGATCCGGCCGTCTTTGCCGCTGTGGCGGGAACGCTGCTGCTGGTGGCTGTGCTGGCGTGCCTTGCGCCCGCGTGGCGCGCGTCGCGGCTCGATCCCATGCAGGCGTTGCGGACGGAGTGAGGGTCCAGCGTCCAGGGATTTGGACCTTGAATGCGAGGGACCAAGGGACCGAGGGAACAAGGGACCGAGCGATCAGAGGTGAGTGCGATTGGCAAGCCCGCATCGACCCGGCCCGAAAAATCCAAAAGGCAGATTCGGCGCGAGAGTTATTCTCCCGCGCCGTTTGTTTCCTTCACTTTCGTCCGCTTTATTTGGTCTCTCAGCCCCTTGTCCCTTTGTTCCCTTGTTCCCTCGGTCCCCTGGACGCCGGACCCTGGATCCTCACTGCGTCACCGGCTGCGCCGGCGGAGTCTTCGGCGCTTTCAAATGCGGCGCGTTGGGCGGAGGAGTTGGGGACTTGGGCATCGCTCCTACGCTTGGCGCAGGCGGAGCGGGCGGGAAAGCCGAGCCGCGCTTGATGCGCAGATCGCCAACGTCCGTACTTAGGGTGATCTTCGGACCTCCGGCGCCGATCTTGCCGCTGACCGTCTTGCTCTCGTCGCCGCTGATGGCGAGCGGGAAATCGGAGACGATGTCTCCGTTTCGCGTGCGTCCATCCACGGTGGCCTGGGCATTGGGTTCCAGCGCGATCTCGACGTCTCCCTTGCCACTGTCGTTTTTCGCGTCCACGTTATAGGCTCCGGCCGGCGCGACGGAGATGTTGCCGTCGCGCGTTTCCACATACGAGTCGCCATAAATCTGGTCGAGCTCGATGTCGCGCGAGTGCGTCACCACGCGCACGTTTCCTTTCGCCTCGGTCACGTGCAGATCGCTGTCGGTAAGCGTCAGGTCGCCGGGCAGCGCGGCCAGATCGACTTCGGTCTTCGAGGTGCGGAACTCGACCGGCCCGTTCACATGTTCGATGTGCAGCTCGTCGAAGTACTCGCAGTTAAGGCTCACTTTGCCGGTGATTTCCGAGACCGTCATGTCGCTGCAGGGGCCGTCGCCGGTCACGTCACCCTGAATTTCGTGCGCCGAGAACTCGCCCTTCGAGAAGTGCGCCTGCACCGGGCCGGCGATCGAGTTCAGATGCACGTCGCCATGCGGCGCGGTGACGTTGATGCCCGCGCCCAGGCCGGCCGCGGTGACATCTCCCTTGCTTGCGTTCACCGTCACCTGCGCGTTACGGGGAACGACGATGGCGAGATTCAGCCGTCCGCTGTTGTTGCTGTCGGAACGGACCAGCACCGCATTTCCGCTCACGGTCACGTGCGCCGCCTCGGAATCGAAGATCTTTTTGGCGTTGGCGTCGGAGCTAGCGTAGGCCACTTCATGCGCCTGCACCTGGACGGTCGGGGTGTCGCCCTCGGTGATGCTCACGTCGCCGCGCGGATCCTGGATCGTCACCGCAGCATTGGCAGGAACCTGAGTATTCAGCACCGGTTGGTCGAAATCGTGCTCGGGCAGCCCGAAGGCATTGAAGAAGTCGTCGCCCTGGTTGCCCCACTCGGCGCGCAACGGGCCCCACCAGTTGTTCCAGCCGGCGGCGCCGAGCCCGATGAATGCCAGCAGAATGAGAATGCCGACAAAGCTGCCGCCGCGGCGCACGGGAACCTCGCGACGCATGTCGAGCGCCCACTCGGCCAGCAGCGCCAGTCCGGCGGCGATGAGCAGTACCGGCCACCAGCGGCCGTACCAGGCCCAGAAATCCGCTCCGGAGATATTTCCGGTGGCGATCAGCAGAGCCACAATGCCGATACCGATCAGAATGACCGGACCGACGACCGACGGCACGCGCGGACCGTATGCGCCGATGTAATTGGCTTTCCAAGCGTGGTGCTGGGCTTTCCAGGCTTCGCGCTGTGCGCGCCATGCAGCCTTCTGCTGTTCGCGGTAGATTCGCCACTGGGTTTTGGGGTCGTACTGCGAATAAGGGGGCTGGCCGCCGGGAGGCGTATTGGGGCTGCTCATGACTGACCTCCATTCGGATCGTTCTCGAACGGTTTGCTACGCGCCGGCACGATCGAGGTATCCGGTGCAGGCGGCTGCGAGGCAACCGGCTGCCCGGCGCCCGGGTCGATAGCGCCGGCATACGGAGCGCCCGTATACGGCGAGCAACCACCCTCCGCCGCCAGAATGGCGCGCTCGGCGAGCATCAAGACCCCAAGGAGAATGAGCAGCAGGGGAATAAACATGTCCCAGAAGTGCTCGATGATGTCCATCTGGTGCAGCAGCGCGACCACGCCGAGCAGCATGAGAATGGCGGGCCAGCGCAGCCGCCGGATGAGGAAATAGCGGTTCATTTCGGACCTCCCTGGCCGTAGCCGGAACGGCGAATGAAGAGCCA
>JASHTH010000333.1 GCA_030040655.1 Acidobacteriaceae bacterium
GACCTCGGCGTCACCTGCATCTGGCTCCTGCCGTTTTTCCCGTCGCCTCTTCGCGACGATGGATACGACATCTCCAACTACGTCGACGTCAATCCGTCCTATGGCACGCTCAACGACTTCAAGGCATTTCTCGAAGCCGCCCACCGCCGCGAGATGCAGGTCATGATCGAGCTGGTCATCAACCACACCAGCGACCAGCATCCGTGGTTCAAGGCTGCGCGCCTGTCGCCGCCCGGCTCGCCCCAACGCGAGATGTACGTCTGGTCGAATACCGATCAGCTCTACAAAGACGCCCGCATCATTTTTACCGACACCGAGAAATCGAACTGGACCTGGGACGAAACCGCCCGGGCGTATTACTGGCATCGGTTCTTCTCCCATCAGCCGGACCTGAACTTCGCCAACCCGCTTGTGCTCCAAGAAGTGCTCAAAGCGATGCGCTTCTGGCTCGATATGGGCGTCGACGGCCTGCGCATGGATGCCATCCCCTACCTGTGCGAGCGCGACGGCACCTCCTGCGAGAACTTGCCCGAGACCCACGAAGTCATTCAGCGCATCCGCGCCGCCATCGACGCCGAGTACGGCAACCGCCTCATCCTTGCCGAAGCCAACCAGTGGCCGGCCGACGTTCGCCCGTACTTCGGTGAGGGCGACGAGTGCCACATGGCCTTCCATTTCCCGCTCATGCCGCGCATCTACATGGCGCTGCGCCAGGAAGACCGCCTGCCCATCACCGACATCATGGCGCAAACGCCGGCCATCCCCGAAAGTTGCCAGTGGGCGCTCTTTTTGCGCAATCACGACGAGCTCACCCTGGAAATGGTCACCGCCGACGAGCGCGATTACATGTACTTCGCGTATTCCGCTGATCCTCGCATGCGCGTCAATGTCGGCATTCGCCGCCGGCTCGCGCCCCTGGTCGACAACAACCGCCGCCGCATCGAACTGCTGAATTCGCTCCTCTTCAGCTTTCCCGGCACGCCCATCCTCTATTACGGCGACGAGATCGGCATGGGCGACAACATCTATCTTGGCGACCGCAACGGCGTGCGCACGCCCATGCAGTGGAGCTCCGACCGCAATGCCGGCTTCTCCCGCTGCGATCCGGCGCGCCTCTATTTCCCCGTCATCATGGACCCCATCTACGGCTACCAGGTGGTCAACGTCGAGGCCCAGCAGAGCGACCAATCGAGCCTTCTGCACTGGACGCGCAACATGATCGCCCTGCGCAAGCTCTTCCAGGTCTTCGGTCGCGGCTCGCTGAAGTTCCTCAATCCGGCCAACCGAAAGATCCTGGCCTATCTGCGCGAACTCGATCGCGACGACGGCACCCATGAAACCGTCCTTTGCATGGCCAACCTCAGCCGCTTCGCTCAGCCCGCATCGCTCGACCTGGCCGAATTTGCCGGCTACGAGCCGGTGGAGATGCTCGGGTACGTGCCCTTTCCCACGATCGCGGACTCGCCCTATGCCATCACGCTCGCACCTTACTCCTTCCTCTGGCTCGAACTGCAGCCGCCCAGCCCAATGCCGAAGGAGACCGCCGGGCTGCCGGTTGCCGCAACGGAAGAAGCGGCAGAAAACGCGGCCGCCGCGCTCGATCTAGTCTCCCGGGGCTGGCCGGCGCTGCTGACGGCAAACGGTCAGGCATGGTTCAACGCCGCCCTGCTCAATTGGCTGCCGCGCCAACGGTGGTTTGGAGCCAAGTCGCGCAAGATTCAATCCACGCGCATCGTTGGCTGGGCCGAGCTTTCAGCCGCGTTGGCTTCGGCCGATTCCAGCACTCTCGCGCAGCCGGCTGCACCTACGCCGGCGCTGCTCTTTGTCGAAATCGAATACGCCGGCAATCCGTCCGAGATCTATCAGCTTCCCTTATCCCTCGCCGTAGGAACCGAAGCGGAGAGCCTCGCCGCCGACAATCCGTTGAGTATCCTGGCCACTTTCAACGCTCCCTCCGGCGCAGCCGTTCTTCACGACGCGACGATTCGCGAAGAATTTCGCCAGAGCCTTTTGGGGCTGATACTCGGCAACGGTACGCTTCCGCTCTCTCCCGATATCTCCAACCCGCAGTCATTCCCGACTCTGCCGGCGGCGGATCGCGAGGGTGCAGATCGGTTCGCGGGCGCAGCCAAGCAAAGCGCGCCGGCACACTCGGTGCAGCCCCCGGCCGTTCCCGTAGCTCCTGCGCCGATCACCGCGCAACCCGGAGAAGCCGCCGCGCCTCCGCGCGATGAGGCGTCGGCTGCGCACTCGTCCGGCGCGCAGCAGTTGGCGCCGCGCGAGTCGCCGGCCGCCGGACCAGGAGTGCAACCTGGGGGCAGGGTCGAGGGATGCTCCTCGAAAGCTCTCGCCGATCGGTATTTGGCCGCTGCAGCCCCTTCGCGCGTCGGCTCGGCGGAGCAATCCAATACTTCAATTCTTTACAGCAACCAATTCATATTGAAGCTCTTCCGCCGTCTGCAGAGCGGCGAAAACCCCGACGTCGAGATCGGCCGCTTCCTTACTGAGATCGCTCGATTCGGCCGCATCCCTCCGTTCCTGGGCGAGATCGCCATGATTTCTTCGGCAGGGGAAAAGACCACCATCGCCATGCTCCAAGGGCTGGTTTCCAGCCCCTGCGACGGCTGGGAATGGTTCCTTCAGCGATTGGCTGAGTTTTTCGCGGCTGTGTCCCCCCTCCCCGCTCCAGCACCGGTGGCATCGCCCGGCTTTCTCGTGAATTCCGAACTAAGGGAGGAAATCCTTGAACACGCCGCCGAATCCCTTCGTGCCGCAACCCTCCTTGGCCGCCGCACCGCGGAAATGCACCTTGCCCTGGCCATGCCCACCGCAAATCCCGCGTTCGTCGCCGAGCGATTTACCGGTGAAGCGCTGGCTCGAGATGCACGCCTCATCGAGTCTCAGATTGCGTCGACCTTCGAAGCCCTGAAGGCCAAGCTCCCAACCTTGAAAGACACGCTTGCCGACCAGGTAGCCCTGCTGCTGTCGCGACGTCTTGATCTCAGCGGCCGGGCTCACGCTATCGCAGGGCTTGCCGCAGCCGGCCAGCGCTTCCGCATCCACGGCGATTACCACCTTGGTCAAACGCTGCGTGTCTACGGAGCCGCAGGCCAAGACGGCGACTTCGTGCTGATTGACTTTGAGGGCGAGCCGGCGCGTCCGCTGGTCGAGCGCCGCCAGAAGCAATCGCCGCTCAAAGATGTTGCGGGAATGATCCGTTCGCTCTCCTACGCCGCCGCAGCCGGTCTCAATGGGTATTCTGCCGCGAACCCGGAATTGGCTCAGGGCCCGGATGCCGATCGCCTTGCCTTCTGGGCTTCTGCGTGGCAGAACTCGGCTTCGGCGGCATTTCTTCGCGGGTACCGCGAGACGATCGTTAGCCGGCCGTCCCTTTTGCCCGGTCCGGAAGAATCGCAATCGCTGCTCGCTGCGTACCTTATGGAAAAGGCGCTTTATGAGTTGCTTTACGAGCTCAATCATCGCCCCGATTGGATCAGGATTCCTCTTTCCGGCATCCTAACTCTTTAGCAGTTCACCGATGTTGATTTCGAATATGGTTCTCAGCCAATAAGTCGTTTTGAACCCCGCCTGCGCGCTGATCCTGTACGACGATCGCCAGTCGGGGCTTCTCCGCCGAAACAACGATGGCGACAGCAGATCCCATACCCGTAACCACCTCGCCTCCCGAGCCTCCCGGCGGCAACCTCTTAGTCCTGCTCGCGCCCATGCCGGCAAGCCAGGTCGAGCCCCTGCTGGCAAGGCTCGCCGTATCGTTTTCTTCAGGCAGCCTGCTCGTTGCTGCCTCGGATGCACCGGCGGCAGATTCTTACCCCGGTTTACACCTTCTCGCCATTCCCGCCTCACAGCAGACCATGACTTTGACCGCGGCCGACTTCGCCAGTGCTCATCAGCTTGCCGAAAAGCACCGCTCCCGCGCCATCCTCATGCTCGGCCCTGAGGCCGGCTCGCTCTCGTCCGCAGCTCTGCAATGCCTGGCCAACGCTGTGCTCACCACTCCGGCGGATCTCGCTCTCCCGTGTTACCACCTGCCGCCGAACGCCGGGCTGGTCAACTCCGCCATCCTTTACCCGCTCACCCGGGCTCTTTTCGCCGTCCATCCGCGTTTTCCGTTGGCCATCGATCTTGGTCTGTCGCTTCGCATGGCCGAGCGGCTGGCCCGAGCCGCGCAGCGATTTTCCCTGAGCAATCCCGGAGAGGCGCTGGTTTGGCCGGTCAATGAAGCTGCAGTCGCAGGCTTTTCCATCGCGGAATTCGATGTCGGCCCCCGTGTGCTGCCTCAGCCCATCGATCCCGACATCAATTCGGTTCTCGCCTACGTCACCGGCTCGCTCTTTGCCGACATTGACCTGAAAGCCGCGTTCTGGCAGCGCGCCCGCCGGTTGACGCTGGCCCGAAACGCCGGGCGCCCGTCATTGCCCGTCGATGGCGCCGCTGACATTGCCTCCATGCTCGAGACCTTTCACCTGGGCTACACCAACCTGCGCGAAATATGGTCGCTCGTCATGCCGCCTAACTCTCTGTTGGGGCTCAAACGGCTCTCCTCTGTCGAACCCGCATCCTTTCATATGCCGGAGGATCTTTGGGCCCGCATCGTCTACGATTTTGTGCTCGCCTATCGCCTTCGCACCATCAATCGTGGCCATCTGCTCGGTGCGCTCATCCCGCTCTATCTCGCCTGGGTGGCCGGTCACATCAACATCACCGCTTCCGGCACCGATCCGGAACAACACGTCGAGGCGGTCGCAACGGCTTTTGAGGCTGAAAAACCTTATCTTGTCTCACGCTGGCGCTGGCCCGACCGGTTTAATCCATGACCACTCGCGTCAACGCTGTTCTGTCAGCAGCGAAAGGAGTTCTCCTTCATGGCGTATCCACTTTCCGCGATGCTCAAGCTCGCCGCTTTGCAGGCCGCCGCGCAGTCCGCGTATACAGACAACAACTCCATCTGGCGCCACATGTCCGACGCTCTCCACCAGTCTGTCGATCGCGTGCTGGCTCTGCTCATCGCCATCCTGCCCGGCATTCTGGCCTTTTTTGTCGCGCTCATCGTCTTCACTCTCATTGGCATCGTCGTCTCTGCGCTGGCGCGCCGCATCCTTACCGTGGCCAAATTCGACGACCGCATCGCCCGCAACCGCGGCAGCGCCGATTGGACGCCCTCGACTTCTCCTACCGCGCTCTTCGCGCGTGTCTCGTTCTGGGTTTTCGTCTTTCTTGGGCTGATCATCGGCGTCTCCGCCTTCGATACTTCCTACGCCGCCGGCACAACGCTTCCCATTTCGCTTCTGCCCTATCTCACCCACATCGTCGGAGCCATCCTGCTGCTCATCGCCGGCACCCTCATCGCGCGCTTTCTTGCGCGCTCGGTCCTCATCGGCGCCGTGAACGCACAGCTTCAATACGCTAAGTTCCTGTCGCTGGGCGTCAAGTGGCTGGTGCTCGTGCTCACCGCGGCCATGGTCCTGGAGCACCTGGAGCTTGGCGGCTCCATCGTCGATCTGGCCTTTGGCATTCTTTTTGGCGGAATCGTTCTCACTCTCGCGCTGGCCGTCGGTCTTGGCTCGCGCGACCTCGTCAGCCGTTCGCTGGAAAGCCATGTCGAGCGCTCCGGCGAGCGCAACCCTCCACCGCCGAACGCCTCAGCCGCCAGCCATAGCGAATCCATCCGCCACTTTTAGGGAAGCTTAGAAAATCGTGTGTTCGTTCGCACGTTGCCCAAGGTCGCCGCTCCCTGTTGATCTCACCCCAACGACGAACACATGTCGTTGGGACCCCGGAGTTGGCCGCGTCGCCTTTGCGATTTCTCTTCAGCTAAATCATTTCCTAAACTGCCATAGCCTGAATTGCATCAAGCGGAGTCAAAGGAACTGTTGTTTTTCTTTTTCCTGAACGCGGCGCTCGTTGTGAGGGACTCAACGGCTCCCCTCCGGAATCAAATTCTCCAATAGTCCGGCCGCCACTCTTTGATCCGCTCTTTGATCTGCTTGCGCGTCAGATTCTGCTCGAGAGCCTCCTTGGCCAGCGCCACCACTTCCTCATCCGCGGCAAAGCGCAACCCAATCAACTGATCTTCCGTGAGTCGAAAGAGCTGCGTATGCCACTCCTGCGGAGCCAGCGCCTGCAGTCGCAGACGCTCTTCCAGCCGGATCACGCGATCCTGCACCTTGAGCGGATAGAGGCGCAGCTTGAAAAAGGGAATGAAGATGGCGATGGAGAGAGCGACCAGCCACGCGGTGTAGAGATTGAGATGTTTCAGGGCGAAGGCGACGACGATAACGAGGTTCACGATCAGGACGGCGAAGGAAACAATATGAAAGGGTGGATCGACCCGTCCGTGGTTCTTGAGATTCTGCGCTTCCGGCTTACTCATGCGTTCCTTGGTTCTCCATCATGCTGGCCTTGGCGATCCCCGTCGTACTCGACGGAGCAACTCCGGGATTCATGGTCCCGGTGGCCTGTGTTGATGCGCTCTGAGAATTCTCCGTCCCTTGGTCCGGTGCTGTCAACGCGGAGAGGTTGGTCGGATTCATCATGGGCGGATGCTTTGGGATTAGATGGGAGTGGCCCTGCACCAGGTAATCGACGAAAATGCCCCCGGCGAGATAGGGATTGAGGATCGCCAGGGGAATGGCATAGCCGGTCGTAATCAACCCCTCGGCCACTCCGTTGTTCGAGCGGGACAGATGCTGGTATCCGGGCACCCTGGGGATCTCCAGGACGGTCAATTCGAGCTCCGGATGCTTGCGCGCGTACCTTTCGAGCTTGTACGCGATCTGCTTTGGAGTAGTGATGCCGGCGTCGGGGAAGATTGTGCGCCGGAAAGTGCGGGGAAAGTACGTATTCAGGACAATGCGCGCAAAGTCGGCGCAGTTGTTGTACAGCAGCTCGAAATGGGACTTGTTTTCGCGCCCATTCAACCTGGCGATCAGCGCGTCGTCCTGTTCCTCGGTGGTCTCGAAGCGAAGAGCATAGATACGCCGCTCATACGCGGCGCCCACCAGTTCTGTCCAGCCTCCGCGAACCAGGTTGCCTTCATCGAGCTTCGATCCCAAGTCGATCAGATGTGCTTCGCGATAGCGATCGCGCAGCGCCGTTACGGTCTTGCGATCGACACGCGCCGGCACATCGCTTGCGCGCTCCACCGAATAGAGATAGGGCATCAGCGGCATCGCCACCCAATCGTAGCCGTCGATACCCTGGTAGCGGCTGATCACTGATCCGGTCTCGCCGGGCTGGCAACGGCGGACTGTCACGGGGGTTTCGGCGCAGATCCGCGCGAAGTAGACAGCATTGTGACCGGTGGGATTTACGGTGCCGAAAAAGCCATACGGTTCTTCCACTAGCAGCGCCGCCTGGGCGTGGATCGCGACGGCGCAACCCGCCAGCGCGACCCAGGCTGTGATCCGCAATGCAACTCTGAAAAGTGCCCGCATAAGTTGCGAATCCCTCCGATGGATCCCGTAGCTTAAACAGGTTTTCTTAAGTGCTGGGAATTTACAGCCGCTCACCTCGTTGTGGATCGACTCATCGCAACCGCTGTGACCTCCTGACGCCTGTCGGCGGCCCGCTTAACCGCACGCCGGTTTTCCGTTTTGACACCGTGCCGGACAAAAGGTTGCGTTCACCTCATTGTATCGGGGACCAAAGAGACAAAGTGGAAAAGCCGGTGAATAGCTTGGCAATCGCATGAATTTCTTTGAAATTTCTAAACTGGCAGTCACCTTGAATGGGCGCGACTCATCGGAAGTTGTCCCACCCGGTTCGCCTGCAGTTTGGCGAAAAACTGGAATTCGACGACCGCATCTTCGACCGACCGCAAAGCGCCAAAGTGAACCAAGACTTTAACCCCCTAGTGCTGATTTCCGGTTGTTCAGACCCTTCCGGCTCACATTCCTGCGATTGCCCGCGGCGAAGGACTGACGAACCGTGCGCCACTCTGATACCGTTCTCTCTTCCGGTTCAGCCGAAGAATCTGCTGCACTCCAATCC
>JASHTH010000334.1 GCA_030040655.1 Acidobacteriaceae bacterium
GCTGCCGATCCGCGCGGCTCGCCTCGCGACAGCAACGAAAGGACAAGAACGCGACATGCAAGGGCCGATGCAGGCGCTCGCCGCGCGGCGAGTGCATCCCGAGCTGAGAGAAATCGTCGTGGAGGCTTCGCGCGCGCTCGCTTGTCTCGACGCCGACCGGCTGGAGGAGCTCGCGCTCTCCTGCCAGGCTCTCAACCGCGACCTTGAGATCGCCGGAATCGTAGGCCGCAGCGATCTCGCCCGGCAGGCTGAAGACGCTCAACTGGATCTGGCGGTTCTCGGCCGCGTACTGGAGGTCACGCGGGCCAATCTCACCGTCATGAACCGCATTCAGGCTCTCCGCACGGGCCGGTTCCTTGCCTATAACGAATACGAAGCGCGTTTGGGAACGACTCATGGCGACCATTAACTCGGCCCTCAACATCATCTCCCAGGCTCTCGAGGCCGATCAGTCCGGCCTGAGCATCGTGGCCAACAATGTGGCCAACGCCAACACTCCCGGCTACACCGAGGAGCAGCCCAACTGGGTGGAAAACTCGCCGGTCGCAATCAACGGCGTAGCCTACGGCGCGGGAGTCACGCAGACGGGTCCTACCTCCATCCGCGACCGAGTTCTAGAGGAGCGGCTCGATCAACAGCAGCAGTTGGCGGCAGCCTCCAACACGCGGCTGACCGCGCTTAACACCATGCAGGCTCTCTTCACTCCCGACTCCGGCAGTTCCACTGCCTCGGCCGGCGACATAGGCGCCGACATTACCAATTTTTTCGACTCGTTCTCTTCGCTCGAAGCCAATCCCACCGATAACGCGCTGCGCCAGCAGGTGCTCTCTTCGGCGACCACGCTGGCCGGCGATATCTCCAACGCCGCGGCGGGCCTCAACGCGCAACAAGCGGCGCTCGACCAGGAGGCCGCTGGAACGACAAGCCAGATCAACGCGCTGACCGCCTCCCTCGCGCAACTCAACCAGGAGATCCAGTCCAATTCGCCGCATGCCGATGCGGGCGTGCTCGAAGACCAGCGGCAACAGGACCTGAGCCAGCTTTCGCAGATTATCGGGATCAACCAGGTCACGACGGAGAATAATGGCCTCTCTGTCACCACCACTTCAGGGCAACTGCTCGTCTCGGAGGATTCGAGCTTTCCCTTGACCGACAGCCTGGTCGGCGGCGTGACGCATTTCTTCGTAGGCGCAACCGACGTCACTTCGCAACTCGAATCCGGCGGAGGCCAACTGGGCGGCTACCTGACGGCGCGCGACCAGGACATCCCCAACGCGTTGGCTTCGCTCGATCAGCTCGCTTACAGCATCTCCACGCAGATCAACACGCAAAACAACGCGGGAACCGACCTTGACGGAGACAACGGCAACGCCGGCGACATCTTTTCCCAGCCCGCGCAGGTGGCGGGCAGCGCCGTCGCCATGTCGGTCGTGATGACCGACCCCAACCACATCGCCGCCGCGGGGCTCGGGCAGGGAACCGGCGACAACTCGAACGCTACGGCCATGGCCAACCTGGGCAGCCAGGCGATTGTGAACGGACAGACGCCCAGCGACTTCTACTCGAACTTTGTCAGCACGCTCGGTTCGACCGTTTCCAACGCGCAAACGGAGAATACGGCGCAAAACGCGTCCGTGACCCAACTGCAGACGCAGAACGACTCGCTCTCCGCGGTCAATCTTAACGACGAAGCTTCTTCCATGACCACGATCGAGCGCAGCTATCAAGCCGCCTCGCAGGTCTTCACCATGATCAACTCCGTGATCGCTTCGGTGCTGAATTTGGGCGAGCAGGCCACGGTATCGTAACCGGCTAAGCTTTCCTTTACGCGAGCTTCTGCGAGAAGAATTGGAAGGTGGTTTCAGCACCATCAAGCTTCCGGAGGGAGCCCGGAGAATAGCCCAGGGTGAAGCGAAGCGGAACCCTGGGAACAGAGCGGTAAATGACTGGTGAGCCCCGTAGGGGCGCCCGAAGCCGGCGAAGTTGCGGCACAGCGACGATTGTCGCCTCGGCGCGATGTTTTGGGACTCCTCAAGAGGGCACCAATTCTTTGGTTACGGAGCAAGTCCCATGCGCGTCGATCCTTTTTTCGTCTCTAACCTCGCCAGCTCGCTCGACCAGACGCAGCTTACCGAGCAGCAGCTCACGGCTGAGCTCGCCAGCGGCGTGAGCGTCACTTCGCTCGGCCAGAATCCAGAAGCCGCCGGGGAAAACGTGCTGCTGCTGAACCAGATCGACCAGGACGACTCCTTCACGCAGACGTCCAGCCTGGTTCAGGGCCAGCTCCAGGTGGCCGATTCGGCGCTGGGCAGCGTGGTTTCGCAGCTCACCCAGGCCATCTCGCTGGCCACCAGCGCCAACAACGGCACTCTGAACTCCAGCGACCTCCAGTCCATCTCCAACCAGATCGCCGGAATCCGCGACGAGGTGCAGTCGTTGGCCAACACCAGCTACCAGGGCCAGTACATCTTTGCCGGAGGCAAAACTTCCACCGTCCCGTTCTCGACGTCGAGCGCCACGTCGCCCGCGGTCACCACCTACAACGGCGACGACGACGTGAACTTCCTTGAAACTCCCAACGGCCAGTCCATCCAGCTCAACGTGCCCGGCGACCAGATCTTTTCCGGCGCCGGCGCCAACAACGTCTTCACCGCTCTCAACAATCTCGTCGCCGATTATGCCAGCGGCGGCAACATCGGCGCGGCCGTCAACGATACCGAAGCTCTCAACACCGCGCTCAACTATGTTTCCGGCCAGCGCGTCATCCTCGACAATTCGCTGAGCCGCGTCAACGCAGCCTCCGACGCCATCACCAGCGAGCAAACGCAGCTCACCGCCGCGCAAACCAACCTGATGCAGGCCGACCTGCCCACCATCTCGACGCAACTCTCGCTCACTGAGACGCAACAGACTGCGCTCGAAGACGTGATCTCGCAGCTCGGCCCGGGAAGCCTCTTCGACAAGTTGCCCATCGGCGGCTAGGTCCGAGATCATTTGCTTTCCTGCGTCCCACCCTCGCGGCAAAAACAAAGACGCCCCAAGGATGGGGCACCCAAGTGATACAAATACAGGCGACACTCATCGTAAGGAAAAACCTCCTTGTTCGCTGTTCTTCGTTTTCTCTGGAACGCCACCCGCGGTCATCGCTTCGCCCCTTGGCGCAGCGAATATCTGCGCTGGCGCGTCGAAACCTACTCCGGCAAAAAGGCCGAGACGCTCACCGCGCGCGATATCTTCGCCTTCGTCTGGGCCTCGCGCTGGGAACTCGTAAGCTTTCTCCGCTGGGTCGGGCGGTTGAATCGCGACGTCCACGTGACGGTTCGGCAAAAGTGATCGAATCCGGCCGCGTGTCGGCTGGGAGGGTACGGGCTTTCAGCCCGAACGTTGTCTGCCTCAAAAGAGGCCTGAGGGCTTTAGCCCCAGGGAGAAACCGAACGTCCAATCCATAGAATTGTGTCTGTGGGGCTTTCCTCTTCCATGCGCCTTTCCCGCTCTGGAATTTTCTTTGCCGCGCTGGCCGCGTCCATTGGCGTCTCGTGCGTGGCCGCGCAGCAATTGCCGCCCATCGAGCCGCCCAAGCCGATGCCCTCCACGAACGGGAATCAGCCGACGATCCGCGTCACCGCACGCGAAGTCCTGGTCCCGACCCTCGTCGAGAAACCCGACGGCTCCGTCGTCTACGGCCTCAAACCGAGCGACTTCATCCTCGAAGACAACGGCGTGCCGCAGAAGATTCGCGTGCAGGAGGAGATGGACACCGCGCCCGTTGCGCTCGTTGTCGCGGTCGAAGAAGGCGGCGCGAGCGCGCTTGAGTTCGGCAAGCTCGCCAAGATGGGCCCGCTGCTCGACCTCTACCTCTCGGACGGCCGCGGCGAAGCCGCACTGGTCGGCTTCGACTCCAAGCCCCACCTCATCGTCGACTACACGCATTCGAGCGACGATCTCGACAACGCGCTCAAGCACCTTCAGCCGGGCGACGGCGGCGCCGCGATTCTCGACACCGTGAGCTACGCCGTCGACCTGCTTCAAACCCAGCCCAAGGAGTATCGCCGCGTCCTTCTGCTCGTCAGCGAGCGCCGCGACCACGGCAGCCGGCACACGCGCCCCGAGCAGTTGATCCGCAAAATTGGCCGGACCGACGTGCTGGTGCTGAGTGTCACGTTTTCGCCCTCGCGCGCCGAGTTCGCCCACGATCTCAAGGACTCGGGAGACGACCGCACGCTGAACATGGTCTCCACGCTGGTCATGGCGGTGAAGGCTTTCAAGAAGAATGTGGCCAAAGAGATCGCCGGCATGAGCGGCGGCGAGTACACCAC
>JASHTH010000044.1 GCA_030040655.1 Acidobacteriaceae bacterium
AAGGCCCGGCAAGAAATCGCCTCGGCGCCATGAATCCGGCCGATCCTCGAAGGCGTTGCCTGAGCCAGGGCCGCGATGGATCGTCGGCCAGGATGATTCCCGTAGGCAAATCTTCGCGGTAGGCGCTCGGCTCGATGGCCAAAGGCGCCTATGTCCCGGGTGGACGCAGTTTTTGCGGCCAAGGGCGAGCAAAGGACGTGTGTGGGGACAAGCGTAGCAGCCATTTTCATTCTGGCGGACCCGGCCTCGGGCGGCAGCCTGCCTTTGCTTTTGCCGTTGCTGTTGATCCCGGTGTTGTATCTCATGCTCTTCCGGCCGCAGCAGAAGCGCCAGAAGCAGTGGCAGGAGATGCTGGCCGCGCTCAAAACCGGCGACCGTGTTACCACCGCGGGCGGACTGCGCGGGACGATTCTCAATATCAAGGACGATGCGATCATCATCCGCGTGCCGCCGGATAACATTAAAATTGAAGTAGCCAAGAACGCGATCGCCTCGGTGACCACCCAGGAGCCCGCGTCCGGTTCTTGAGCTCGAGTATTCCCCGGACGAGTGAATTGAAATCATGAAGAAGGACCTCAAGAAAAAGATCGCGCTCATCGTCGCCGTGCTGGTGATCTTCATCTACGGCATCTTCGGAATTCCCTCCGGCCTTTCGGGCGACGCGCTGAAAGAAGCTTTGACCAAGCGCATCCACCTCGGACTCGACCTGCAGGGCGGCGCTCACCTCATCTACCAGGTGGTCGTGTCGGAGGCCGTGAACGACGAAACCAACAATGTTGTCGCCGAGATCCGGCAGAATCTGAAGAACGCCAATCTGAGCGGCCAGGCGCTGAAACCCGACCCGAAGACGCCGCAGGTGATCCAGGTAACGGGCGTGACCCCGGCGCAAGCCAGCTCCGTCCGCTCCATGCTCGATGACAAGTACTCCAACCAGTACGACCTGACCGGCGGCGGCGCCGACGGCACCTTCACGCTGACCATGAAGCCGGTCTACGTCAGGACCATCGAGCAGCGAACCGTGCAACAGGCCATCGAGACGGTCGGCGATCGCGTCAATTCGCTGGGCGTCAGCGAGCCGACCATCCAGCAATACGGCTTGGGCGACAACCAGATCCTGGTCGAGCTGCCCGGCATCTCCGATCTCGACCGCGTCAAGAGCCTGCTCTCGGAGACTGCGCGCCTCGAGATTCACGCCGTCGTCGGCGGGCCTTACAACAGCCAGCAGGACGCCATGCAGGCGCAGGGCGGCTCGATTCCTCCCGAGGAGATGATCGTGACCGGCTCAGGCAATCTCGTCAGCGGCTCGGAGTCGGAAAGCTACTATGTGGTGCAGCGCCTGGCCGTGGTTTCGGGGACCGATTTCCGTTCCGCCGACCCGGGCGTGGACCAGAACGGCCGTCGCGACGTGCGCTTTACCCTGACCAACGAGGCCGGGGACAAGTTCTACGACTACACCAGCAAGAACGTGGGCCGCGCCATGGCCGTGCTGATGGGCGGACGCGTGCGCGAAGTGGCCAACATTCAAAGCGCGATTCGCGACTCCGGCGAGATTGTCGGCAGCTTTACGCCGGACGAGGTCATGATCCTCTCCAAGCTGCTGCGTACCGGCGCGCTGCCGGCGTCGCTGGTGCCGCTTGAGGACCGCACTGTGGGCGCATCGCTGGGAGCGGACTCGATCCGCGAAGGCGTGACCGCTGCGATCGTCGGCGTCCTGGTGGTGATGATCTTCATGCTCATCTACTACCGCGGATCGGGCATCAACGCCGACCTGGCGCTGATTTTGAACCTGGTGATTCTGCTCGGCTTCATGGGCTTTGCCAGCGCCACGCTCACGCTGCCGGGCATCGCCGGAGTCATCTTGACCATCGGTATGGGCGTGGACTCGAATGTGCTGATCTTCGAGCGTATCCGCGAGGAGATTCGCGCCGGCAAGTCGGCGTCGGCCGCGGTCGATCAGGGTTTTGCCCACGCTTGGATCACGATCGTCGATACGCACGTGACCACGATTGTTTCCGCCGCCATCCTTTTCATCTTCGGCACCGGACCGGTGAAGGGATTTGCGGTTACGCTCACTTTCGGCCTGCTGGCCAATCTGTTCACGGCGGTCTTTGTCTCGCGGGTGATCTTCGACGCCCATCTGAACAAGATGAGGACGGGGCAGATGGTTTCGATCTGAGTGCATGGACCAAGGGAACAAGAGACCAAGGGCTCGAGGGTCGAAGAAAGATTAAGGAACTGGGGACCGGGGGTAAGGGTCGGGAAACAGGGATTTCGCATGGATCGCCACGCTGATGTTGGTTCAAATGCTCGGCCCCTCGTTCCCTGGTTCCCTGATTTGAGGAAGGGATAGAAGCAGTGGAATTTTTTCGCAGCCCCAACGTGGATTGGCTCGGATGGAAGTGGTATTTCCTCGCCTTTTCCCTGATTTTCAGCGTCGCCGGCGTAACTTCGATGGTATGGCACTGGGAGCATCCGGTCGGCGGCCTGCGCAGCCCCGTTCCCCTCGGAGTCGACTTTCGTGGCGGAACGCAGGTGGAGGTGCAGTTCCCCGGCCCGCCGGACATCACCAGGATTCGCCAGGCCACGGTCGCAGCCGGCATTCGCGATGCGAATATTGTCAACTACAGTGTGCCCGGCCGCTATGAAGTGCTGATCAGTCTGCCCGAAGAGCACCAGGAGTCGTCGCTGGACCTCGGCCGCCAGCAGATCGAGAGCGCCCTCAGCGCGCAATTCGGGTCCGCGTTCGATCCAAGACGGGATATCCGTAACGTTGCGGTGGTCGGTCCCACGGTCGGCCGCCAGTTGGAAAAACAGGCGGGCCTGGCCACGCTCTACTCGATGGCCGGGATGTTGGTCTATCTTTGGTTCCGCTTCCAGTTGATCTACGGAGTAGCCGCCGTAGTCGCCTGCTTCCACGACACGTTGATTACCGTGGGCTTCTTCGCGCTCACCGGCCAGGAGATCAGCCTGACGGTGATCGCGGCCATCCTCACGCTGGTGGGCTATTCCATGAACGACACCATCGTGGTCTTCGACCGCATTCGCGAGAACCTGCGCCTGAACCGGAAGGAGACGCTACCCGACGTGGTCAACCGCAGCATCAACCAGACGCTGAGCCGGACCGTGCTCACCTCGGGGCTTACGTTTCTCACCGTGCTCTCGCTCTACCTTTTTGGCGGCCGCGTGCTGCATGGCTTTTCGTTCGCCCTGGTGGTCGGCATCCTCATCGGAACCTACTCGTCGATCGCCATCGCCTCGCCTATGCTGGTGGCCTGGCAGCAATGGCGGGTGAGCCGGGGCAAAACCGCTCCTCTGCCGGCCGCAAAACGAGCCCGGGTATGACCGATCGTGCTTCCCCGTTTCCGCCGGCTTGAAAGCGCACTTTGCAAGGGGCATGAAGTTCTGCTATAGGTTGATTTCGCTCGATGTGGTACCGTTTCTGTACCGGGAACATTCCCCCATCCCGCGGTGTCTAATTAGAAGTAACGATCTCTGACCCGAGGCTGGCCATGTTTGAAGACTCCACTTTCGAATCCATGCACAGGATCAAGAGCAAGAGCAAGTACTGGATGTTTGCCACAGGAGCGGTCAATTTCGCCATCCTGATCGTCATCATCCTGATTCCGCTCATCTATCCCGAGGCGCTGCCCAAGGCCGCCATGCTCACGGCTCTCACGCTACCGCCTCCGCCTCCACCGCCTCCACCGCCGCCGCCACCGCCCGAGGTTCACGTGGTGCACGTGCAGTCGGAGATGATGAACAACCAGCTCACCGCGCCCACGCGCATTCCCCATGACATCAAGATGGTCGCCGAGAGAGAAGCGCCGCCATCCTCCGGCTTCGGCGTCGCCGGCATGGAAGGCCTTGGCGGCGGCGGCGTCCCCGGAGCCTTCGCCAATATGGCGAACACCGGTCCCAAGGTGACGGCCGCGCCTCCCAAGAAGGTGGCCATCTCCGCCGGCGTAGCGGCCGGAATGTTGCTGCAGAAGACGATGCCGGTTTATCCGCCCATTGCCAAAGCGGCACGCGTCTCCGGGACCGTCATTCTCCAGGCCACCATCTCCAAAACCGGAACCATCACCAACCTGCACGTGGTGGGCGGGCCGGCCATGCTGCAACAGGCGGCGCTGGATGCGGTGAAGACCTGGCGTTACCGACCCTATCTGCTGAACAACGAGCCGGTCGAGGTGGAAACGACCATTAATGTCGTGTTCACCCTGGGCGGCGGTTAACCAAAACTCTTCGACCCCTTCCCGAATTCGGGAAGGGGCGCTCCTTTTGGCGGAATGCGAGCAAGGTTGCGGACCGCATTCTCCGCTCAATCCTCAGATGTCGCAATTCACAAGAAACTCCGTAGGAGGAACGATTCAGTGATTCTCGCTCAACTCACCCACTTTGCTTCGCACGCGGCCAGCAGCCTGGCATTCTTCCAGGAAGAAGGGCAGACCGTCAATTTCAGCGCCATGGGGCTCTGGGAACACATGGGATGGATGGCGCGCTCGGTGGCCATCATCCTCTTTATCGAATCGATCTGGTCGCTGGCGGTCATGATCGATCGCTATCTCTACTTCAACGCGGCCCGCAAGCAATCGCGCGAGTTTGCGCCCAAGGTGGCCGGCGCGCTGAAGGATAGCAAGCTGGAAGAGGCGATCAAGATCGCCGACCGCAGCAAGAAGTCGCATCTGGCCGAGGTGGTCACGGCCGGACTGCAGGAGTTCCGCGCATCGGCCGGTCAGGCCACCGAACAAAGCATCGAGAGCTCGGGCCGCGCGCTTGAAAGGGCCGAGGCCATCGTGCACGCCAAGCTGAAAAGAGGCCTGGCGGTTCTGGCCACCATCGGCGCGACGGCTCCCTTCGTGGGCCTGTTCGGCACCGTGGTCGGCATTCTGAACGCCTTCCAACAGATCGCCACGCAGAAGACTTCGGGCATCGGCGCCGTGGCCGGCGGTATCTCCGAGGCCCTGGTCACCACGGCCTTCGGGCTGCTGGTCGCCATCCCCGCCGTGATGGCGTTCAACTACTTTACCGGTCGTGTCGAGGCGTTCGATGTGGAGATGGACAACTCGTCGAGCGAGCTGATCGACTACTTTATCAAGCAAAGCAACAAGCGCTAAACGGCGCGGCTTCAGATTTGAGCGGGAACTTGACGGGGGTAGGGGGCGCAAGGCTCCTCGCCCCCGGTTTTGAGTCTCGCGGCAGCCGCGCGAAAGCGCAGCCGGAACCTGCCGGCAACGAATTCAGACCTACGGAGTCCCGAAAATGGGAATATCAGTTCGTGACGAAGGCAGAAAGGTCAACTCCAACATTAACGTGACACCCATGGTGGACGTGATGCTGGTGCTGTTGATCATCTTCATGGTCATTACGCCCATGTTGCAGAACAAGGTGCAGATCGACATGGCCCGGGTGGACAATCCGGTGAATATGCCCGACGCCGACAAGGAAGACGCGATCGTCGTGGCCATTACCCGGGATGGAAGCGTGTTTCTCGGACAAAACCGCGTTGCTCTCGCCGAGTTGGGCGGTAAGGTGCGCGACCGGCTGGCCGATACGCCGGGCAAGACCATCTATATCCGCGCCGATTCCCGCTCCCAGTATCGCGCCGTTGAGGATGCGATCGACGCCGTGCGCACCGCCGGCGTGGAAGATGTGGGACTGCTGGTTCAGCGCCGCGAACCCGGCTCGGTGCTGACGGGCGGCGATTAAGTTCTCAAGCCCGCCGTGAACGATTCGATTTGCGAAGGAATGAGGAGCTAACACCATGGCAATGTCAATGGGTGGGGGCGGCGGCAGCATGGCCGACATCAATGTCACCCCCATGATCGATATTCTTCTCGTGCTGTTGATCATCTTCATGGTCATCGTGCCGGTTACCCCCAAAGGCCTGGATGCGCTCGTTCCGCAGCCTCCGAAGAATCCGCAGCAGCAGCAACAGCCGAACGACCGCACCATCGTAGTGCAGGTGCTCTATCGGCCAGGCCAGGCGACTCCGGCTTACAAAATCAACGAGACCGACGTCGACCATCGCGACCTGCTGCAGAAGCTGACCGATATCTACGCCAACCGCGCCGAGCGCGTCATGTTCGTGAGGGGCGACGACGATGTGAATTTTGCCTATGTCGCCGACGTGATCGATATCGGAAAAGCAGCGGGCGTGGACCACATCGGTCTGATGACGCCGAAGATCCAAGCCGGCCAATAGCCAATCCAACGGCGGCAAGCCCGAGCAGGACGGCAAAAACGGGGGAAGCCCTGCCATGACGACCGGCAGCGCCAATTCGGGCGAGATGAGCTCGTCGATCAACGTGACTCCACTGATCGACGTGTTGCTTGTCCTCCTGATCATCTTCATGGTGATTGTTCCGGCTATGCCCAAAGGCGAGCTTGCGCAGGTGCCGCAGGCGGCAAAAAAAAGCCCTCCTGCCGATACCATTGTCTTGGAAATCCTGAAGAGCCGAAGCGGGGATGTCGGCTTCCGGATCAATCGCAAAGACGTGGCGCGGCAGGACCTGGCAGCGCAGCTTGCCGCGATCTACGCCAATCGGGCCGAGCGCGTGCTCTTCTTGAAGGGCGATGACAGCCTCAGCTTTACGGAGGTTGCCCAGGCGATCGATATCGGCCATGCGGCCGGAGTGGATCGCGTCGGCCTGATGACGCCTAGAACGCAGGCTGGTGACTAGTTTGGAGCGGCTCCGAGGTCCCCTTTCCTCGGCGCGACCGCTGTGACCGGATTCCGCTTGCCCGGTCATTCAATAGGTGTACAATTCTTTTTCGCTGGTTTCGGTATATCCGCGCGCTGCCAGTACAGAGAGATTCCAAGGCGTGCCGACTTGAAGCGCGGCCTGGAGGAGAAGGACAGAAACTATGAATGGAACCGCACGAATTTCGGCGCTCGCGGTTGCCTTGGCGGGCATGGTGCTCTCTATGAGCGGGTGCAGGCAGCTCGAAGCACGGGATCAATTGAACAAGGGAGTGGATGCCTATAAGAGCGCCCATTACGAAGAGGCGATCGGTCACTTCCAGAGGGCCACCCAGCTCGATCCAAGCCTGCCGATGGCGAAGAGCTATCTGGCCACCGCGCTGGCGCAAAACGTGGTGCCTGGACTGGATACGCCCGACAACATCAAGACCGCGCAGCAGGCGATCGGCATCTTCCAGGAGGTTCTGAACAAGGACCCCACCGATGTCAACAGCCTAAAGCAGATCGCCGGCATCTACTTCAGCATCAAGAAGTACGACGACGCCAAAACCTGGCAGAAAAAGGTTCTGGCGGTCGACCCTAAAGACGCCGAGGCTGCCTACACGGTTGGCGTTATCGATTGGACGCTGGCGCACTTGAATGCGCTGAAAGAATTGGCGACCGCAAACGTCAATGACGACGGCGAAGGAAACGTCAAGGCTCCCAAGAAAGTGCTGCAGACGATCAGCGAGGAGAATGCTCCTTTCGTAGCCGAGGGCTTGGAATACCTGAATCAGGCGGTCGCCGATCGGCCCAACTACGATGACGCCATGACGTACCTGAACTTGATGTACAGGCGCAAGGCCGACGTGGACTTCGCCAACCCGAGCGAAGTGAAGGCCGACGTTGCCGCCGCGAAAGATTGGACGACGAAGGCCATGGGGACGCGGAAAGAAAACGAGGAAAGGAAAAACAAAGGGCCGGGCGGCATCACCATCGATTCCAGCGGCAACATGAAGTAGGCGCGGCGATTTAGGGCAGAAGGCAACGGCCTCCGCAAATGCGGGGGCCGTTGCCGTAAGGGCAGTTCCACCGTTCCTCTAGCTGGTTTCGGGCGCGATTCAAAGCGGCTCTTTCTTGAGGAAAGAGCCACTTGGCTTGTGTGCCTCCAACGCATAGCAACTGTGGGACCGCTATTGCGGCGACTTGAGTTTCAATCCGCCGGCATCGCTTCGCCAGTCCTCGCAGAACCGGTTTATTTCGCGCCTTGCTTCAGAATCTGCTCGGCGAAGTAGTTCCGCACCTGGGCCTGGTTGCGCATCACCTCGAAGAACGCGCTGCGCAGCAGCTGCGCCCGCGCCGAACGCAACTGCTGGCGGATCCACTGCTGCACGTTGGGATCGTTCAGCGTGCGCTGTCCTGCCGCCTCGCGCGAGAGCAGCTTATAAATAGCGAAGCCGACGGTCCGCCGCACCGATCCCGCACCCTGGGTAATGGGAAGCACCTCGGTGAACTGCCCCGGCTTCAGTTTGGCGATCGCGTCATAGACCTCGGCATTTTCGCGCAGCTGCGACTCGAAGACGAAGCCCATGTCCCCGCCATTGGAGGCAGTGTTCGGATCTTCGGAGTAGTTCTCGGCCAGCGCGGCAAAGTCGTCTCCGCTCTCCAGCTTGCTATAGAGGGCCTGGATCTTCTTCCTGGCATCGGCTTCGCTGGCAGCCTTGTTGTTCTGCAGATTGGCGTTGGCGGCCTGCGCCGAAGGCGAGGCCGTTACCACGATCTGCGCAATCCCATAGCGCGGCTCGATGAGGTTAAAGTCGGACTTGTGCGCCGCGTAATAGCTGTTGATCTCCGCGTCGGTGATGTCGATCTTCGATTCGACTTCCTTGTTGAGCAGCTTGGCGCTGGTCAGGTTGCGGCGCAGCTCGCGCTTGAAGTCGTCGAGCGTGACGCCCATCTCCTTCAAGTGCTTGTCGAACCCTTCTTGCGTGTAGGGCGCCTTCACCTCGGTCAGCTTCGCGTTTACATCTTCGTCCGAGGCGACAAGGTTCAGTTTGGCCGCGCGCTGTTGGATGATTTCGTAGTTGATCATCTGATCGAGGATGCTCAGGCGCGTGATGTTGGCCTGCTCGGGAGATGTCTCCTGCGGATTATCCCCGACCGTGGCCCGATAATTCCGTTCCAGTTCGGAGCGAAGAATCTGTTTGCCGTTGACCGTGGCAACGACCTCGGGCGACGGCGCGCGATGACAGCCGGAGATGGCCGCCAGCAGAGCACAATTGACGAGGGTGGGGACGAGAAAACGGGCGCGTGCCCGACGAAATCCTTCCGCTTGCAACCTGATCTCTCCTTGGGCAGCCATGGCAATCTCAGGATCGGAAAAGGATCCCGATTCCGCGAGTGGCCTTGAAGCGCGCCCGACGGCGTCCCGGGAAACGGCGTGGCCGATTCCGCCACATCCCGCCTTGGCGAATATGGCGGTCTCCATCAATTTTGCAACCAACACCCTGTTCCGGAAACGCTCCAGCACTCCAGCATAAATCCACCCACGCCGGTCCTCGGAAGAACGTTCCTCTCTTTTGTTACGTCAGCGGGTGCACGCGGGCCAACCGCTCAAGACCTGAATGTAATCCAGCGCCGCCGGATCGCTGCCGTCGGGAGCTCCTTCGACGCGAAGCGTGTCGCCCGGCTCGAGATCGACGCCGCAGGCAGTGTAGCGCGTCGAGTTGTCCCCATGCGGCCGGCGCGAGGGCAACGTCGCGTCGGCATTCCAGGACGCAACCGGCCGGCCATTCACGTCGAGGGCGAAGTTGGCCACGCCGCCTTGCAGATCGAAGTACTGAGTGGCGATATCGAAGCGGCCGGGCTCGCCCGAGTACGTCCACTCGGCCGAGCAGCGGAGGGGCGCAGAGCTCTGACCTTGCTGCTCACAGGAGACAGCCTTCCCGCCGGAAGCGTCTTCCCACGGATTCACGTCAATAACCCGGTAGCCGGCAAGCCGCGCGTCTTCGGCTTCGAGCCGGCCCGGATCATGCCCGGCTCGACCCTTTTCGTCCGGGATTCCGCTCATTTTGAGGAAATACTGTACCACCGCATCGCGCCACACAATGGCATGACCTGCCTGGTAGACCAGCCGCGCGCGCATCTCATCGAAGATTTTGCCATCGATGCGGCCCTTGAGCGAATCCCATTCGCGCACAAAGTTCGCAGCCTGCTCCGCGCCTTCGTAATGGCTGTCGTAAAGATACTGAATGACGGTCTTGCTTTCGTGCAGCCGGTACCTGTACGGAACATGGTGAAAAAACAGCAGCAGATTGTCCGGACAAGTGCTCAGGTTTTCGTAGATCTTCGCTACCTCGGGTGGATATTGCCCTGCGAATCCGGTTCCCGTCGCAACCGTCCGGTCCATGCCCACGCCTTCGTGATCGGCGCGATGCCACTGGCCCCAGCCATTGCCCTCGCTGGCCTCCACATTGGGCCCATAATGGCTGCCGGTGATGTCGGTGAGCGTTTGCAGGCCGAGCGGGCCGGTGTAGTCCTCATACGCCGGCCAGCTTTGCATCAGCATCTTGACCACGGCGTTCACCACAACCGGGTCAAGGCTCAGCGTTTGCCGTGCCCACTCGGAGGCAATCTGCTCTGCGCTAAGATTCGGGTCCCACGCCAGTCGTCCAAAGGCGTAGAGGTTCGCCATCGCCAGCGGCGAGCCGAGCCACCCGTCCTGGCCGACGCCCGTGACAGCCACCATGCCGCCCAGCGGTCGATGGAATGTTTTGCCCGCGATGAGATCCTTGACCGGCTTATAGCGTTCGCCGACGCGCATGTCGAAGCCCAGAATCTCCTGCCACATCGGCGCAAGGTAGACCAAATGACGCTGCTGGCCGGTGTACTCCTGCGTCACCTCGACTTCCATTGCGTCGTTGGTCTTCTGCAATCCGCCAAAGAGCGGCGATACGGGTTCGCGCGCCTGAAAGTCGATGGGGCCGTACTTGATCTGCACCACCACGTTGGGCGCGAAGCTGCCGTCGAGCGGATGAAAGATGTCGTACGCGGCGCGGGCGCGGTCGGCTTTCGGGTCGCGCCAGTCGAGGTGATGGTTGTAGACGAAGGCGCGATACATCACCACGCCGCCCTGCGGCGCCAGCGCGGCCGCCAGCGTGTTGGCGGCATCGGCAGGCGAGCGGCCAAAGCTCGAAGGGCCGGGCTGGCCTTCGGAGTCGGCCTTTACGGTAAACCCGGCGAAGTCGGGAATGAGTGAGTAGATCTCGTTGACCTTGTCAATCCACCATCTC
>JASHTH010000335.1 GCA_030040655.1 Acidobacteriaceae bacterium
GGACCACTCCAAAAACCTGGCCATGACCAACGGCCTGGATGAAAAGCGCGCTCTCGAGCACATACAACGCATCCGCGAAGTCGACCGGGAGATGGAGGGCCGGATACGCGTCTTCACCGGCATCGAAGTCGACATTCTCGCCGACGGCCAGTTGGACCTGGACGACGAGGTGCTGGCCCACATGGATGTGGTGATCGCCAGCATCCACACCCGCTTTGAGCAGAGCCGCGAAGAGATGACGGCCCGTGTGCTGCGGGCGATCGAGAATCCCTATGTGCGAATCCTGGGGCATCCTACAGGCCGGCTGCTCCTGCGCCGCGAGCCGTTCGCGCTCGATCTCGGCGCGGTGCTGCGCCGCGCGGCGGAGCTGGGAGTGGCCGTAGAGCACAACGCCGCCCCGGAGCGGCTGGACCTGTGCGACCGCGATCTTCGCCTGGCCAAGGAATTGGGATGCCGCATCGCGATCAATACCGATGCGCACGACTCCCGCATTGTGGGCAGGATGATCTACGGGATCCGCCAGCTCCGGCGCGCCTGGCTGCAGTCCCAGGACGTGCTGAACGCGCTGCCGGCCGATGAATTCCTGGCGGCTCTCCGGCCGAGGCCGTAGGCGGTCCTTCGGTATATTTCGGCTACCTTTTTGAGACGCGGGCCGCCAAATCTGGTCCATCCTGCGGGATTCGGCGTAAGATAAAGGCGCCATGAGCCTGCTCGAGCAGAATTCCTCGCCGCTCGATACCGCCCCTCCCGGCGAGGGGTACACCAAAGGCACCAGTCACATCGTCTGGGCGGCGGTGATCGCCACCGTTGTGGTCAGCATCGCCATCGGGCTCTACGTGTGGGTGGGCGTCAAGCCTCCCGCAGCGACAGGAACGGTCGAAAACGTTTGGGTGCATCCCATGCACACGGAAACCTCCGGCTTCGACGCCGCCGGCGCCCCCATGCCCAAGCAGAGCTTCGACCAGGTGCTGGTTTTCACGCGCGTCAAGATTCACAATCAGAGCCAAACGCCGCTCTTCCTGCACCAGGTCATGGCAAACGTGACGATGGACGACGGCATCCACACCAGCTATGCCGCCATCCCTTCCGATTACGACCGGGTTTTCCTCGCCTATCCGCAGCTTTCGCCGCTGCACGGCAACAGCCTGCCGTCCGAAGCCACCCTCAATCCCGGCCAGACCCTGGAGGGGACATTCGTCTCGGCCTTTCGCATGGACAAGACGGCATGGGACTCGCGCAAAGCCCTGAATTTCACCTTCGCCTTCCAATACCAGCCCAGCCTGGTCCTCACGCCGGATTCCCCGGTTATTGAACAGTAGGCGGAACCGGCGCGCTCTTGGGCGTGGACAGATACCCCACGATCTGGTTCTTGTTGGAGATATTGTTCACCACGATCTCGTAGAGCATGGGATCCTTGCCGGAGTAGAACTGGAGCGGCTCGTTCAGGTTGCGGTCTTTCTTCTCGTAGGCCTTGTCGTCGGAATAGACGACCAGCGTGAACCGGCTCTTTTTGGCATCGGTTTTCTTCAACTCCAAACTCACCGTGCTCACCGGCTGTCTCTTGCCCTTTTCCAGGGTGAACTCGTAGTAGTTGCGGTCGCCCTTGTGCTTCAGCAGCTCCAGCTCGTCGTGGTTGCGAGCGATGAGCGTCGACTGGCCGTTGACATCGCCGCGCATCGAGGTCAATTGAGCGATGGCTCCGGCCAGATCGCTTTGCGTTTTGCCTAAGTCGGTCTTCACTCCGCCTACATCGGTCTTCACTGCCGAGACGTCGCTGGAGACTGCGCTCACCTGCTGGGCTGTCGCCTTTTGCGCGTTGGCCAGGCGCGTGGCGTCGGCGGCTTCACGGCGCATCAGCTCCTGCGCGCGGGCGTCCATCTGCTTCTGTGTCAGGCCGAGCGAGTTGCCCAGCTCGTCGGTTGCCACCTTCAGCCGGGCATTGGTCTCGCGAAGGTCGGCTTCGAGGCTGGCGTTGCGTTGATTGGCCTCGGCCATCGCGGCTTCCTGGCGCGACAGACGTCCGGCCAGCGTAAAGCTCCAAATCAGGCCTGCGATCGCGGCGACCAGCGCCACGGCGATCGCCGCCAGCAACGCGCCGGAATAGGTTCGGGGAACATTGTCGACTGCTTCACTCATCGTCCGGTCTTCGTCTCCACTCATGGTCTGCTCTTCGTCTCCTTGGCGGCCACGGTACGCGGCGCCGTCGCCGGGGCGCTGCGCAAGGTTGGCTGGCGCCACGGCGAGTCTTTCCCCTGAACCCCGGGCAGTGCGCCTGCGATGTGGCCCTGTCTTTCCAGTTCGGCAGCGACGGCTCCGGGCGTTCCTGGGGAAATACCAGAATAGCGGAAGAAGGGGCGATGACGCGAAAAAGCAATGCTTTCGCCGTCGGGCTCGGACCTGCGGGATCGTCCGTTCTGGGCGATTAAATCGCCGCCGCCGCCGCCCGAGCCGTGACAACCATCGAATCGCTGGTCTATAAAGAAATTTGCTGCATTTTCGCGCTCGGCTTGTTTTCCGAGCCGGAACGCCTGCCGCATGGGAGAACAAAATCGACGCCAAGGAGCGCGGAACGTCTATGTCGACTGCGGTTGCTGGTAAGGGTCTGGAAGGGATTGTCGCGGCCAACTCGGGCATTTGCTGGATCGACGGCGAGACCGGGGTGCTGGCCTATCGCGGAATCGATATTCACGAGCTGGCCGAGAACTCCACCTTCGAAGAGACCACGTACCTGCTGTGGAACGGCATCCTGCCCAACCAGTTCGAACTGCGCCAGTTCCAGTCGCAACTGGCGCTTTCGCGCGAACTCGACCAGCGCATCGTCGACATGCTTCGCGGGTTTCCCAAGTCGGCGACTCCCATGGAGGTGCTGCGCACCGCGGTTTCGGCGCTGAGCTTCTACGACGCCGACGAGGCGGACAACTCCCACGACGCCAACGTTCGCAAGAGCTACCGGCTGACCTCGCAGATCGCCATGATCGTGGCGCTCTACGACCGCATTCGCAAGGGGCTGGAGATTGTTCCGCCCGACCGCTCGCTGACGCACGCGGCCAATTTCCTGTGGATGCTGAACGGTGAGATGCCATCGGATACGGCGATCAAAACCATGGACATCGCGCTGATCCTGCACGCCGATCACGAGCTGAATGCTTCGACCTTTGCCGCGCGCGTGATCGCCGCCACGCTTTCCGACGTCCACTCCGCCATTACCGGGGCCATCGGCGCGCTCAAAGGCCCGCTGCACGGCGGCGCCAACGAGGCGGTGATGCGGCTTCTCTATTCCATCGACAAGGCCGGCGCCGATCCGGTGGAATATGTCAAAGACATGCTCGCCGCCAAGCAAAAAGTCCCGGGCTGCGGCCACCGCGTGTACAAGACCGAAGACCCGCGCGCCACGCACCTGCGCCGCATGAGCGAGCAGCTCGGCAAAGACGCCGGCCAGCCCAAATGGTTCGAGATGTCGCGCGCTATCGAGCTCTACGTCAAAGCCTCGAAGGACCTGAATGCCAACGTCGATTTCTATTCGGCCTCGACCTACAAGATCCTGGGCATCGATATCGACCTCTACACTCCCATCTTTGCCATGAGCCGCATCGCCGGCTGGAACGCGCACGTGATCGAGCAGCTGGACGACAACCGGCTCATCCGCCCGCGCGCCGAATACATCGGCCCGCCGTATCC
>JASHTH010000336.1 GCA_030040655.1 Acidobacteriaceae bacterium
GTCCCCGAAGGCAAAGCGCGCATCCGCCTCATCGTCACCAGCGAACACACCCGCGCGCAGCTCGACCGCGCGCTGGAGACGCTCACTCGCGTGGCGCGCCGCATGAGCCTTCTCAGCGCTTCGTGATGCGCTTTGCCGCCGTTGCGGCCGTGTTCGTCATCTCGCACGGGTGCGTGCCCTGCCAGTTTGTCATGGCATTCACAGCGGCTTGATAATTGGCAAGCAGGTCAGTTCCCTGGGCCGACATGCGCACTTCCTGCCGCTGCCCCGGCGTCAGCGACCAGTTCAGCGGGTCGGTGTCGGTGATCTGCTTGGCGTGAGTATCGGCAAAAACCATGCGATAGATTGAAAGCCGGCACCCGTACGCCTGCTGCAGCAGATCGAGGGCATTCCTGTTCCTTCCTGTCACGCTTTCGTGCCCGGCGTTCCAGAACGCATCAAGCGGCGCGCCGGCTTGTCCAAGAAGCGTCCACTTGCCTGCCTGGGCTCCATCTCCTCCGGCCTGATTCTGTTTCCCGCCGTCGTAATCGCCGCTGTTTCGAATTTCGATCCAGAGGACCCGCAGCGGCGTCGCCGGATTGTTCAGCCTGCTCCTGACCCGCTTCAATGCTGTTCGGTCGTTCCCAGTCGCTCCGCCCTCAGGGTCCGCCAGCGCATATCGCAGAAACTCGAGGGCCGACGCCGTGCCGTCATTGTCATAGTAGCCCCCGTCTCCGAAGTGCACGCTGTACGGATGCTCACCGGTGTCATAAGCCCCCGGCGCGCGCGCCGTCGACGACACAAACGGGAACGTCGCCGAGAGCTGCGCGGCCGTCGCCAGCGGTAGATCGAGCCTGGCAAGGTCCTGCTGGCCCGAGGGATCGCCCGGATTCGTCACCTGTCGGAAGGTGTCAAGAAACGACTGAGCGGGATAGATCGCATCTCCGTTGCGTTCGTTCAGCACATAATGCGGCACCACATAGTTCGACAAAAGGAACCGTGCCCCCTCCTCAACGGAGGTAGTGTTCATTGTGAATGCAGGAATAGCCGCGTCTGGAAGCATCCTGAGCAGGGTATAGGCTTTCTCAGCCTCATCGTTGTTCCTTTCATCCGAGATGTTCTGCACAAGTCTCGGTTGGAAGAGCCCGCCAGTCGCTGCCGCGGGCATCGGCGCTGCTCCCGGGTTGCCCTGGTCACCCCGTTGATTTGCGATCCGGTCTGCTTCCATATCGTTGGCCCAGATCTCATCGCAGTATGCGTTTCGCTGGTTTCGCGAGATCCCTTTTCGCAGCGACCAGGTGCGGTCCCTCCACAGGGGTCCGCGGCCAAGGTCGCCGTCCCCGCTGGAAGCCCAGAATATTTGGGGACCAAACGGGAGCAGCGCTTTGGGGAGATCGAAATATATGAGCCCCCACCCTACTGCTTCCAGTTCCGGACACTGCGCGACGCCCTGAAAATGGTCCCGGCCGCTGGCATCGCCGAGCCTCCCTTCGCGGAGCGCGTGAAGATAGGCATCGAGTCCCACGCTGCCACCCGAAACCGTGCTGAGCAGAAGGAGACGGTCGTGGAATGCGTCTCCGGGTATCTGCGGAAAGATCTCCTCCAGCCGCCGCAAGATCGCGGCCGTCCAGGCAGACGCGTGCAGGCCGCCGCCCGTTGCGGTCACAACGATAAATGGCTTGTCTTGGCCGAGGCGATCAAGACGATCGGCCAGGACGGCGGCAGGCGTTGGCAGGCTGCCCACGGCCACCGCGTTGTCCAGCGGAACAGTGGAGAAATAGTGCTCGTCGTTACCCCAAGGCAGGAGGAGGTGGAACAGAAGCATGACCGCGACAAGAACGGTCAGCACCGGGATCCGGTACCGGTCCAAAAAGAACCCTAGCCCGGACATCATCCATAACAACGCAATCGTTAGAATAACCACCGAGCCAAGGATCGGAAATCGCTCCGCGCTGGTGCACAGGTAAAGATAGGCGAGAACCACCCAAGTTGCCGTTACCCCGAAAGTCAGAACGATTTTCCAGAAGAAAAGGACGCGCTCGGGCGTCAGAGCGACTTTCCAAATGATAAGGTCAAACTCGCGCGTCGTGTTTTTTTCGCTCTTTGCATCCTTCGTTCCCAGCCCCGCGGACCAGAACTCCCGGATGCTGATTGCCACTACAAGCAGAGCTATCGCCAGCATGATGAGCGACAGCCACAGCACCGGAACGGGCGCTGTGATGGGCCAGATCGTAAGATAAAGACCCAGGAACCCCGCAGCACAAAGGAGGAGAAATACCTGCCCTTCGTAGAGCCTCGCCCCTCCGTCCCCAGTCAATTTGTAGGCATAGCCGGGCACATCTACCAAGCTGCGCGCAAGCCAGGCCAGCATGCGCTCCATGGCCGGGCGATTCACGGTGCATGTCTCGAGGTTTTCGATGTTCTCTCCCGTCCGGAAAAAGCAGGCGCGAGGAAAGATCATCGTGCTCGCCCGCCCCGGATGGCGAGGTTCTGCGCACATGGACTTTGTCTTCTGCTCCTTGGGTTTTGCGCCCCGTTCTGTCTCTTCGACATCCGCTGTCTTGACCGGCACATACTTCAGGTAGTACCAAGCGTTCAGCACGAACCAGAAGAAAAGCCCCAGGACCGCGCCGAAAGAGTAACCGCCGAAGATCATCCCTGGGCTTTGGCCCTTGTTGTCGGGGCAAAGAAAGAGGAGAAAAACGAGGAAGAAGATGCTCCAGAACTGCGACAACGCCAGCGCCCACCATTCGCGGCTGGTCTTGTGCTCCGCCAGCAGCGATTCCAGCTTTTCAGGCGTCGCCTCTCCAAATCTTCGCGGCCCATTGATCGCAGTTACGCGAGCCGAGGCCAGCGCTGCGCAGCCAGTCGAGGCGATAAAGAATCCAACGCAGAGATATCCCTGAGGAAACTCCGGCACCATCAGGCCCGATGCCAGGCTCTTCATCTTCCAGTTCAAAAGCGCCAGGACACCGGGAAACGCCCACAACAGCAGACTGAACCTCAGAAAGTAGAGATAGCGGAACCAGGATTCAGCCTGGCTCCCGCCGATTCCTTCTTCGCCGGCTGCCCGGGTCTCTGCTTCGTTTCCCGCGAGTTTTGGAGTCGTCGCCATAAGAACCCCCTTCTGCACCGAAGGCATCTTTCCCTCTCGCACAAAGGGTCGCAGCGGGCAGGTTGGTCGCTATCCTGAGGAAGTTTCGCCGATGGGTTCGCCCGCACTCAGCGTCGCGGCGGAAGGTGGTTAACAGTTCAGAGAGATTCGACTGTACGAGAGAGAACTCATCATACCGCCGTTTTCGAGTACGTCAAGCACTTTCCTTAGCCCGCTGGTCTGTACAATCGACTTCGGCGCAGGAGCTTTCGGAAGACAGACCATGATCGCTCACCTTCGCGGCAAGCTCATCCACAAGCAGCCCGGCCAGGTCATCGTCGAGGCAGGTGGTGTGGGCTATGACGTCGCCATTTCCGTTCCGGCGTTTACGGCGCTGCCCGCGGTGGGAGCCGAGGCCGCGCTGCACATCTACACCAACGTGCGCGAA
>JASHTH010000337.1 GCA_030040655.1 Acidobacteriaceae bacterium
ACTCTCCGGGCTCGAGTCTCTCCGCAGCTTGTAAAGCCAAACCCTCCGCTAAGAGTCAATGAGAACCGCGTCGTCGGTTACGGTCGCCACGCCGTCGATGCTGGCGTGAACCCGCGCGCCCAGCTTGCCTGCCGGCGGGGCGGCGAGCAGGTCCCCCGCGCGAACGCGATCGCCGGTCTTTACCACAGCCACTGCCGGCGCGCCTGCATGCTGCTTGAGCAGAATCTTCACCTTGCGCGGCGCAAATACATGGTCCACGAGCGGACCTTCATTGCGGAACTCGCCCAGGCCGAGCCTGGCAATCAGCCGTCGCATGGGCACGCGCCGGAACTCCGCCATGGGGTGCGGCTCGATGGATTTGGGATCGCCCTTGAACGTCAATCCGCGCTCCCTCGCCATCGGCTTGTTCTGCACGCAAACCGTCTTTGGATCCAGATCCTCGGGGCAGGCGAACATGGTGCACAGGTTGCACTCGCAGCAGTAGAGCGTGGCTACGGCAGCGTCGGAGCCGGTGGCGAAGCCGAGCGACTGCATGGCGCGATGTGGCTCGATGGGATGGCCCAGAAGATATCGCGGGCAAAACTCCGTGCAGAAGCGGCACTGGTCGCAGGCCGAGCGGCCTATGCGCGCCACGTGCAGCCACGGCGCGTTATGCCGCTGGATCAGGCTGTGCGTCGCGGGGAGCACCACGATGCCACCGGTGGTCTTGGTCACCGGGTCGTCGAGGCTCGCGGCCGGTTTGGCCATCATCACGCCGCCGAGCAGCACGCCAAAGTCGCTCACCGTGGCCCCGCCCGCGGCCTCGATCGCCTCCCCGATCTTGATCCCCACCGGAACCCGCAGCGTCACCGGCGTTTGCACCGCGCCAGCCACGGTTAGGTACTTGTGCGTCACCGGCCGGTCGACAGCCATGTTGATCAGCGTTTCCACGTTGGAGACGACTGCATCCACGTCCTTGGGCAACCCTCCCGGAGGAATCACCCGGCCGGTCACCATGTGCACCAGCAGAAACTCGTCGCCGGCCGGATAGCAGTCCGGCAACGCAACCACGCGAATGCCGGCCGGGACCGCGTGCTCCAGCGCCTCGATAATCTCGTGGTACTTCTCCTTGATTCCGACGACGCCTTCGCGCGCGCCCACCAGTTCCATAGCCATGCGCATCCCACGCAAGAACGGCTCGGAGGCATGCAGAAGCAACTCTTTGTCTTTGTGCAGCAGCGGCTCGCACTCGGCGGCGTTGGCAATCACGACGGAGACTTGGGTTTGGAACTTCACCGCCGCGGGAAATCCGCCTCCACCGGCGCCGACGATGCCAAGCTCTTCGATCCGTTCGATCGAGGTATGCGCGGCGCCGGTACGGACCGGCTGACTGTGGGAAGATCCTGAAACCGCCGCCATCTTCTACTTCCTCTCAGAATCTTGCAAAATATTCAATTGACTCTGCTGACAAATGTACAGTATCATTCAATTTCAATCAAGATCATTCAATAATGAAGTGTTTGATCCCAAATATCGGCAGCACTTCCTTCAAATTCCGGGTTTTGGAGATGCCTGAAGAGCAGTTGCTGGTCGAGGGCCGCATCGAGCGCATCGGCCAGCCGGGCAGCGAATGCCCGGACTACGAGTCCGCCATCCGCAAGTGCGTGGGAGCCGTGACCGGAGAAGGCAAGCCTCTCAAGAGCCTGGACGAGATCGGCGCGGTCGGGTTCAAGGTCGTCCACGCCGGCCCGTTCGCCGAGCCGCAGTTGATTGGCGACGAACTGCTCGCCGCCATGGAAGAGTTCAAGTTCCTTGCTCCGGCGCACAATCCGCCTTATATCGCCGCCATTCAAGCCTTCCGTAAGGCGCTGCCCGGGGTTCCGCTGGTCGCCGTCATCGAGACCGGCCCCTACCGCTTTATGAACGAGGCCTCGACGACCTACGCCGCCCCTTATGAGTGGCGCAGCGGCTTCGGCATCCGCCGTTACGGGTTTCACGGCGCCTCGCATCGCTCGGCCAGCGAACGAATGCAGGTGCTGCTCGGGCGCCGCGATCTGCGCTACATCTCCTGCCATCTCGGGGGCAGCTCCAGCCTGGCCGCGTTTCGCAACGGAGTCGCCGTCGACGTGAGCATGGGCGCTTCGCCGCAGTCGGGCCTGCCGCAGAACAATCGCGTGGGCGATATCGACGTCTTCGCCGTGCTGCACATGATGAAGAAGCTGGCGCTCGATCCCGACGAAATGGCCGCGCTGCTCGGCAGTCAATCGGGACTGGCGGGCATCAGTGGCACCTGCGGCGACCTTCGCGACCTCGACAGCGCAGCCGCCGCGGGCGACCGTCGCGCTCGGCTCGCGCTGGACGTTTTCGTGCATTCCATCCGCCACTACCTCGGCGCGTTTCTGCTCGAGTTGGGCGGCGCCGATGCGATCACTTTTTCCGGAGGCATCGGCGAAAACAGCGCGGCGATCCGCAGTGCCGTGCTGAAAGACACCAGCGCATTCGGCATCGAGATCGACGAGGACAAGAATCGAACCCACAAAGGCGAAGGCGCAATCACGCAAGAGGACTCGCCGGTAAAGGTCTTCGTCGTTCCGGCAAACGAAGAGTTAATCATCGCGCGCGAAACCTACGCGGTGGCACATCGCGCGGCGCCGGTGGCGGCAGCGCAGCTTTCGTAAAGCGAGTCGGGTCAGGAAAGCGTATGGCAAGCGCAGGCTCGGCAACGGCAATCGACAGGTCGATAGTGGAGCAGATCGTGCGCCAGGTGGCGCTCGAGTACCTGGGGCGCGAGAAAGGCAAGCAGGCGCCGATGCTTACCGTGCACACCTCCGCGCGCCACATGCACGTGTGCCGCGAAGATATGGACATTCTCTTCGGCCCCCGCTCCGAGCTTACCGTCGACCGGCCGCTGTTCCAGGAAGGCAACTTTGCCGCCAAGGAGATGGTGACCATCATCGGCCCGCGCAGCCGCATCATCTCCAATTTGCGCATTCTCGGTCCTTTCCGCAAGCAGTCGCAAGTCGAGCTCGCATTTACCGACGCCATCATGCTCGGCTTCGACGACATTCCCATCCGCATCTCCGGCGACATCGCCGGCACGCCCGGAGCGGTGATCATCGGGCCCAAAGGCGT
>JASHTH010000045.1 GCA_030040655.1 Acidobacteriaceae bacterium
TTGCGCTGGTCAACCTGTACCTGCACCGCAAACGATTGGCCCCGCTGGGGGCGTAGTGTGCCCGCAGAGCGGTGAAAGCACGCTCGGCGAGTGAAAAACGAACAACCACCGCCTGCAAAGTGCAGCTCGGGAACAAAAACCGGCTCAGGCTTCGCTCCAGCCGGTCAAAATGGCAGGTTGCTCAGAGGTTCCCTAAACTCCTTCGACGCGTTGATCACAAGCGGGGACGTACGCCCATTTCTCCGGCAGGGCGCAAAAAACGATGTGGGTGCCCATCCTTCCCGCGTTCTTTGCGGGAAGGGTGGGATGAACCTATCTACGTCTTGCTCACCGTGTGCATGATGGCGATCTTCGTCTTCCCATCGTTCTCGCCGGCCTTGCTGCTGATCGTCACCATGATGCTTTCCTTCTCGCTCTTCTTCAGCGTCAGGATCGCCGCATCGTTGGTCTCCATCAGCGCGGAGTCACTCCCGAACTTGGCCTTGTAGTAGTTCAGCACCTGGTCCTTCGAATCCGAGGTGAGGAAGATTCCCGTCACCCAGGAACCGCTGGGCGTGCTCATTCTCATGCCGCCTTGGCCCGCGGTGGCTCCAGGGTAGATGTCGGTGCCCAGGTCGGATGCGGTGAAGTTCTGGCTCGAGCTTACGGAGAGCGATCCGCCATTCGCGCCGGGGATGGTGATGGTGCCGTCGTGCGCGGCGCGATGAATCGCATGCGACACGCGCCAGATGCCGTAGCCGACGATGCCTGCTCCCAAAATGCCGATGCCGACGAAGATGGCGACAATGATCAGCACGATCTTGACCGCCGTCGAACCGCCGCCTCCCGGTCGCGGGCCGGCGGGCGCGAATCCGGGCGTAGGCGTCATCGGCGGCGGAGGCGGCGCGTATCCCGACTGCACCGGCGTAAATCCGGGCTGCGGCGATGAAACCATCGGTGTAAAGGCCGGCGGAGCCGGCGGAGCAGCGGGTTGCGCCTGCGGCGGAGGCGGAGGAGGCGTGTACGATTGGCCCTGTTGAAACGGCGATGAGCCCGAGGAAAATGGCGAGGACCCTTGCGAGAACGGCGACGAGCTCGCCGAGAATGGGCTCGGCGCAGACCCGCCGGTTCCCGATACCGCCGCGCCGCACTTCGGGCAGCTCTGCCCGCCGGCGGGCACTTCCGCTCCACACTTCCAACAGATGGTGGCCACAGTGAATCTCCTTGTCGTGCAATCGGCCCGGAAATTCGGCTGAGGAGGTCTTTTCCGGTTTCGAGCAATATACCGTGGAAAGGCCGTCGCCGGTCCGAAATTATTTTCCGGGCATTGAGTGGGCGTTTTGCTTGCAGGAGAAATGGTGAACGAGGAAGGTTCGGCGTTTCACGATTCAGCCAAGCCCTTTCGCCTTCACCTTCAAGCCCATTGCAGGTCGTGGAAGAACCTGCGTGTGCGGTTTATCATCGTGGGTGGCGCGGGCGCTGAAGCCGCGCAAAGAGCGGTTGGGTGCGCACGGCTCGCAAGGGACGTGCGCCGATGGAAGCCGTTTCGAGACAGGCCAGGATGCAAGCCAAGACAGCGGTAGTGCTCGGCGCCCAATGGGGCGACGAAGGCAAGGGCAAAATCGTCGACGTGCTGAGCGAGCGCTTCAGCGCCGTGGCGCGCTATGCCGGCGGGCACAACGCCGGCCATACCGTCGTGCACCAGGGCCAGCGCTTCATTCTGCAGCTCATTCCCTGCGGCGTGCTGCGGCCCGGCTGCAAAAGCGTCATCGGCAACGGCGTGGTGCTCGACCCGATCGCGTTCCTCAAAGAAGTCGCCAAGCTGCGCGATCTGGGCATCGGCGTCGACGGCAATCTCTTCGTCTCCAACCGCGCGCAGGTCATTCTGCCCTACCACCGCATGATCGAGCTCGCCGCCGAGAGCGCGCCGGGACGCAAGAAGATCGGCACCACCAGCCGCGGCATCGGCCCGGCGTATGAAGACAAGATGGCGCGCAGCGGGCTGCGCGTGGTCGACCTGCTCAACCAGAAGCTGCTCAAGACGCACATCGAAGCCGCCTGCGCCGAGAAGAATGCGATCGCGCACGCGCTTTTCGGCACCGATCCGCTCGATCCGGCCAAGATGTACGACGAATATGCCGCCGCGGCCGAGCAGGTGCGGCCGTTTGTCGTCGATACCGGCCGTCTGCTCAATGGCATCCTCGCCGAGGGCGGCAGCGTGATGTTCGAGGGCGCGCAGGGCACGCTGCTCGACATCGACCACGGCACCTATCCGTTTGTCACGTCGTCCTCGGCGACCGCCGGCGGCGCGGCCACGGGCACGGGCGTGGGACCCACGGCCATCGGCACGGTGATCGGCGTGACCAAGGCCTACGTGACCCGCGTTGGCGAAGGCCCGTTTCCCACCGAGATTCTCGATTCGGCCGGCGACGCGCTGCGCGCGCGCGGGCAGGAGTACGGCGCGGTGACTGGCCGTCCGCGGCGCTGCGGCTGGCTCGACATTCCGCTGTTGCGCTACTCCAACCACGTGAATGGTGCCGAGTGGCTGGTGGTCACCAAGCTCGATGTTCTCGACGAGCTCGTCGAGATTCCCGTCTGCGTCGGCTACCAGATTGGCGGCAGGACCACCGACGAGATCCCCGCCGACGTCGCAGGTCTCGAATCGACCCAGCCCGTCTATACAAGGTTGAAAGGATGGCGCCAATCCACCGAAGGCATCAGGGAGTTTGATAGACTACCCCCTGCCGCGCAAGAATATCTGCGCTTCCAGGAGCGCGAGAGCGGCGCCCGCATCGGCATGGTTTCCACCGGTCCCGACCGCGAGCAGACCATCCTGCTGCCCGAATTCGCAGCGGCTCTCGACAGCCTGGGCGCGTAGGCCCATGGCATTTTTCGAATCGATGTAGGTCGGAAGCAAGGATATCGATCCGCCGCGACCCCAGGGAGCGGCGGCGTGGCGCGATGCTCGAGAATTCGCTGCATTTCGAAAAACGCCACTTAATCCCGACCCGGCCGGAGAGAAGTAAACCCATGGTCAGTTTTACCGTTCGCATGAGATTCGCCTCGGAAGACCGCACCGACATCGCCGAGTCGCTGCGCAAGCTGGCCGAGGCCTCGCGCCAAGAGCCCGGATGCGTCTCCTATGTTCCCCACCAGGTCGAGGGCGACCCGGACACGATTGTCATTTATGAGCAGTACGCCGACTCGAAGGCCATGGCCGCGCACCGGGAAACGCCGCACTTCAAGGAATTTGCCGTGGGCGTGCTCTACCAGAAGATGCGCGAGCGCAGCGTGGAAAATCTGATTTCCCTGCTTTGAAAGCGGCGGATTCGCCGACTTTAGCACTTCCACAGTTGCTATACTGCGCAGCCACCAATGCCGAGCGGCTCACCGGAGCGAGCCACCTTGACTGGGCTCGAAGCTGGATGCAGGATCTGGCGAACCGAGCTTAGCATCTGAATCTATATCAAGCGCCGGGCAGGTTCATCCCTGTGCTCGCGTTTCGATCCCGCCCCAGTCCAAGCCGCAGAAGCCGCTGGATGCGGGTATGTTGCTAGGAATGAACGGCTGCTCAGGTTGACGGAAAACGGATTGACCTGCCCGCTCGCGCAGGGTACCATCCGATACGCCCATGCTCAGATCGGTTTCCACTCTCTCGAAATCAGGAAGCGGTCTGCTCGCGGCCGGGCTGCTTCTTGCTCTTTCGGCGGCTTCTGCGGCCCAGCAGGGTGGCATGCCGCGCTCGGAACGGCACGAAAGCCGGCACGAGATCGACCAGTTGGAGGAAGACTGGCGCGAGGCGACGCTGAAAGGCAATATCGCAGCGATGGACGCGCTGCTGGCCGACGACTATATGGCCATCACCGCCGTGGGAACCCTCTTGAGCAAGGACCAGACGATCGCCAATCTGCGCAAAGGCACGATGCACTTCACTTCTCTGGAGCTCTCCGACCGCAAAGTGCGCTTCTACGGGACGACCGCCGTCGTGACTTCGATCGCCAAGGTCGACGGCATGACGCCCGAAGGCGATATTTCCGGCAGCTACCGCTACACGCGGGTCTACGTGCGCGACCCCCAGGGAAAGTGGAAGATCGTGAGCTTCGAGGCCAGCCGTATTCGCGAGCCCGACGACAAAAAATAACCGCTCAGCGAATTCCAAATCCTGGGTCGCCCACTCTTTCGCCTGTGCCACAGCGGATCGGCCAAAGCGTAGGATCGCAGCTCCGGTTTGGTTCTTACATGGATTATGACCGGTCCCCTAGAATGAAAAGATGCCTGAGTTGCCGGAGGTCGAGACCATCGCGCGCGGCGTGGACGCGCGCGTACGCGGCGACCGGATCCTCCAGGCATGGTTCAGCTCCTACCCGCAGCCGTTCAAAACTCCACCCAGACGCCAGGCCCGGGAGCTGGTCGGGCGGACCATTCTCTCCGTCCATCGCACCGGCAAACACATCGTCTGCGAGCTCGGGTCGCCGAAGGACGGCGAAACCGCCCATCGACGCGATCGCCGGATATCCGCAAGCGAACCTCAGGCTCAATGGATTGTTCATCTTGGCATGACGGGTCGGCTGCTGGTGACCTCCCCGGACGCTGCTCCGGCGCCCCACACCCACGCAAGGCTCAGCCTCGAAAGCGGGTTGGAACTGCGTTTTGTCGATCCCCGTCGTTTTGGCAGACTCGAGTTTCGCGATCTCGCCAGGGCCGCTGGCTTTGCCGGGCCGGGCGCCGAGCCGCTCCATATTGAAGCGCAAGACTTTGCCGCCCTTTTTCGGGGCCGCAAGCTCGCCATCAAAGCGGCGTTGTTGAACCAGGGCCTGCTCTCCGGGGTGGGAAATATCTATGCCGACGAAAGCCTCTTCCACGCGGGAATCCGCCCCGCCCGGCGCGCCGGAAGACTGACCCAAGCCGAGTTGGAGCGGCTGCGGCGCGCTTTGCGCGAAGTCCTCGAGCACGCGGTGCGGCTAGGCGGGTCTTC
>JASHTH010000338.1 GCA_030040655.1 Acidobacteriaceae bacterium
CAGCGTAGCAATCACCGACAATCCGACACACAAAGCCAAGAGGGCCTCTGGATTCAACATGGATCCAGTCTCCGTCAGTTTTGATTGTTCAGGGATCGCTGCCGGGGCATGACTCCGCGACAGTAATCCCTGTCAGGAGTCATCATCTGTCCGGCCTATTGGAGGACAGCGGTTAAAGGCGAACTCCGTCACCTTTAGGTGAAATTCTATGATTGCACGATACGGAAGTCAAGGAAAGTGAAGGCCATCACATCGCCCGCAAGGACCTTCTCTGGCGAGCCCGCCAGAACCGGCAAAGAAAGTCGATCGCCGATCACCAGTCCAAGGATCCGCAGGGCCTCGAGCAGGTCTGGATCGTTTTCCACAATTTTCCGCGAGTTCGGCTGACGAATGGGGAATCGATCCGGCATGGTCCAATCTTCGAAGATTGCCCAGTTCTCAAGCGAGTGACCGTAGCGGGAGTGGTAGAAGACCCCGCGAATCCACGTTCGAATGCGATCCGGCCGGCCCGCTGTGTCAACAGTCGGGGTTCAGCGCGCTCAAGCGAACTCAGATCGATGTACTCCATTCCAAGTTTCACCGCAACATCTGCCAATGCTGCCCTCAGGTGACTGAACCATTCGAGAGCGTAAATGTCGGCAAACTCGCCTTCGACATTTGCGCCGCCAATGCATCGCCCTTTGAGCCATGCTCGGCGGACCGTGCCGAACGCCGTAAAGTCGTCCTCGCCGTTTTCCATGAGCGCCAGGTCCGCGACGAAAGAGACGTCCACGCGGAAACGCGCGAGAGTTTCGATGAAGCATCCTAGCCGTTGCGAAGATACATAGAGGACCCTGTACACGCCCTCGCCGCAGCGCCAAAGCCCGAGGACGGGGACCCGAATATGGCGGAATAAGGCGGCCCGACAGCAACGCCGTGAATGAATTGCTCACTGATTCCAACTGTCGAGCGGCTCGTGCCAGACCATTCGATCAACGAATCGGTGGCCTGCATCCTCTAACCACGGTTCGGCTATGATGAACGCCGCAACGAGGATCGAGAGCAAGAGGCTCCCGCAAAGGGCCATCACTGCCATCTCGCGCAACGACATTCGCGACGAAGGAGTCGGGGCGCCACAGCGCGGGCAGATCTCATGCTTCCTGCTCTCCTGAATCTCCCTCTGCGTCACCCAGCTCCGCCATTTCGATGCGATACCGCCCGTCCGGATCCCGATCGCCCTCATCGCAATCTTCCTCCTCTTCGTCCTCGGTAGCGTGATCACCCATCGCTGCGAAGGCCGCCCGTTCACGTTTATCCCGCCGGACATCCAGTAGTTGTTCCCCAATCGTGTGTCTTGGGGCAAAGCAGTACTCTACGTACGCTTCAAAGAGCGACAGATTGCGAATCCCACGCTTTCTGAGATCGCCGTGGTGGTGCCGGAAAAGGTCTTTCAAAGCCTCCGGCGTGATGGTGTAGAAATGCCGTTTGCCCTGATTGGCGACGAAGGCTTGCAGCCAGTTTTGTTCAATCCAGAAAATGACCTCAGCTCTGCGAACGTGCAGTGCGCCTGACAGGCTCTCTACCGAAAACAGGTCGCAGCGGATCTCTCTTAAGCTGAGTCTGTTCCTTCTGAGCATGTTGCGGATGGCTTTTGGCGTCCGATTGATCTTCCTGGCCACTTCCTCGATCGGCCGCTTCACAAGTTCCTCGCGCACGGTCTCGAGCTCGGCCTCGGTCCATCGCCGATGATCCTTTCGTGCTTTGATCCCGTGCTGGATGATGAACCGCCAGCAGGCCTCTCTGGGACGCCCCGTGTGGCGCTGAAGACGGACCACAAGTTGCTCGAGTTTCGAACCAGAAACTACCCTGGCCTGCGCAGCGATGGCGACGGCTTCTGCGCTCCACTCTGGGGAGCGCTCAGGCACTTTGGGGAGACTTGCCATACGCGCCTCGACATGGACTTTAGGATGGTCGGGAAGTTCGAGCTCCAAGGCGGCCGAGTTCGTGCAGCTCGAAAAATCGAATATCTGTTCTTAATCTGTTTGCGTCGGTTCCGACTGGGGACGACACCGATCTTCATGGATTCAGCGTCGTCCCTGTTGATCCGGAGAAATGCAGGACCACTCAATGCGTGGGATCCTGAATCGAACCTCTGATGCGAGCGGGGAAAGAGGTTCCCCTATTTGCTTAAGGCACTCCAAAAAGCCTTTTGGGGCATGGACGTCGTATTTTTTCTTGGATGGGTTGGAAACGCGATGGCATGTACAATGTAAGAACTGGTGGTTAATCCCCCTCGCACTAACACGCGAATGCCGCCAAAAGGTCAAAGCTGGAAAGAGCTGACATGGAGTTGGGCCTATTCGACAGGTCGCCCCGCTTCTGATCAGGTGTTGGAGGCCGCGGCCAGCGCAACGTGGCCATACGCCCTTTTGTGCGCTTGGACCTACCTGAACGATCGCGATTCCGCGGTTGATCTGATGGATCACGCAGTTCAAAATGCGTCTCAATACCTTCTCGTTCATTCCGATCCAACTCCCGCCAAGCTGACATCGAGAATCAAGAGCGTCCTGCGCCGCCGTGCTCGCTATTTGGCGGCCAGGCGGAGCCGCGAAGTACCAGTTGGATCGATCATTGATCTGGAAGAGCTTGTGCGCGGCGAACCGGTGGCGGAAATACGAGTCTATGCATACGAAGTGCTGGAACACCTATCGCCATTTGCACAGACAGTCGTCAGGTTAAGATGGCACGGATACACTTGGCGCGCGATTGCCAAGCGCATGGAAATGGATCACACGGCTGTACGCCGGGCATACTTGCGGGAATTGAAGGCTGCGCTCCCGAACATGACCCGGCCTGGAGAATCTTTGGAATGCGACTGAGTTGGCGCAGGTCCTCGCGCACTGAGGATCGTATCGACGAATGGATTGTACAACGCCATCAGGAGCGCGTACTCTCCGGAGACACCACTCCCAGCGGCCCTTGTCCTGACGACTCTTTCCTCCGAGAGTTGGCCCGCCGGTCGCGAAAGATCGTAATATCCGATCCGGGCGTCGACCACTCCGCCACTTGTGCCAGGTGCATGCGTCGGCTCCTGGTGTTGCGTGAACAGAATCGCGCGCGCCAGCGAAGGCTGGCCCTTGCGGCGGCTTTGGCCGCTTGCCTGATCGGCGCCGCAGCCATGATTACGGTCGCTCATTACAGTGTGCGCAGGCAGGAAACAGGCAGCAATGTGACCGTCGCATCCCAGACAGTGGATTTGTGGGACGCAGCCACGATTCGGGGCGGGCAACCAGGTGCACTCAAATCTGTTTCGCTACCGGCAGCCCTGGTGAAGGTCACCAT
>JASHTH010000046.1 GCA_030040655.1 Acidobacteriaceae bacterium
GGCAAATGTTGCTTACCAGCTGCCCGGACGCCGGCGTTTCCTGGGCGGCTGGCAGGTCGCGGCAGTTGCCGGCGTTCACAGCGGCGTGCCATTTACCCCGGTGCTCGACTTCGACAACGCCGATATTCAATCTTTGATTATTCCAGAACGTCCGGATCTTGTTGGCAATCCTGACACAGGACTTTGTCCGAATGGGGTGAAAGTTGGTACGGTGTCATGCTGGTTTAATCCGAGTGCATTTGCGGTGCCGCCTCCGCTTCGGTTAGGCAATGCCGGACGAAATATGCTGCGGGGGCCGGGCTTTGCGCAGTTTGACCCATCGCTGCAGAAGGATTTCGCCATCGTTCACGAAAGAAAGATCACGGTTGGAGTGGAAGCCTATAACCTGTTCAACCATCCGAATTTCGGTGTGCCGAGCAACACACAAAGCCCGTTTGTCCTGGGAGGTGATGGGGATGCCGTCTTCAAAGATGCGGCGGGTAGTTTCGCCGATAATGTCGGCCAGATCCTGACCACCGCCGGCGCCGCGCGCCAGTTTCAACTGACTGGCCGGTTTACCTTCTGAAGGCCTGCTGGAAGCCCTTTGAGCCGAATAAATCCCCTTCGACCCCTCCACCTTTGGCGCACGATATAATTTGGCATCGCTTTGCGGCAGCACGTTCAAGGCGAATTGGCCCATAGGTTTCCCCTGAATTCCGCTGAGAGCCATATTCCTGATCCGTAGGCCCCGCGTTCTCTCATTGACCGCATTCGAACGCTTGCCTGATCTGGCCTGCTAGGTGGCTCGCCGAATTCTTCAATCGTCGGTCGTGGTCCCTGCTAACGCTGCTGCCGGGTCGAGGGATTTTGGATGAGCGCCAGCGACACGCAACTGATCGAGTCAGTCTTTGCCGGCAGCGGCGAGATCGCCACACGCATGCGTTCGCTTGACTGGTCGGCTACGCTGCTCGGCCCGGTGAATCAATGGCCGCAAGCTCTGCGAACCATCTTGCGTGTCGTGCTTGCCTCCGGCTATCCAATGGCCATCAGCTGGGGCTCGGATTTTGTGCTGTTGTACAACGATGCCTATGTGCCGTCGATTGGGGCAAAGCACCCTTGGGCCTTGGGACGTGGCATCCGCGAGGTATATCCCGAGACATGGGATTTCATCGGACCGATGTACGACTCCGTCATCTCTCGAGAGCAGACCGTCAACTATCTGTCCGATGTGCTAGTCCCCATTGACCGCAACAACTATCTCGAAGAGGTCTACATGGCGTTTTCTGTCAGTCCGATTTGGGATGACAGCGGCCGCGTAGGTGGCGTGTTGAATTCGGCGCTCGAGACAACGGAGCGGGTGCTCGAAGGGCGACGCCGGCATTTACTAAGCGATTTAGCGTTGCGAACGGCGGCAGCGCGAACCGAAGAAGAGGTTTGGCGCGTCAGCACGGAGACACTCAGCGAGAATTGCCTGAGTCTCCCCTTCGCGTTTCTCTATGGATATCGCCCCCAAGAACATCAGGCGTACCTGGCGGGCGCGAGCGTCGAAACCGACGAAGCGCTGCGTCCGCCAGTGATCGACTGCCGCAGCGCGAACCTTTGGCGATTCGATCCTACACTGGCGAAGGATGGAGTTCTGGTCGAGCTCGGGGATCGCGCTTCGGGCGTGCCGGTGCCCAATTGGCCGGAACATCCGAGGCAGGCGTTCGTGGCGCCGATCCGGCTGGGAGAATACGGCGAACCGCTGGGCTTCCTCGTCGTGGGAATCCATCCCGGCCGCGCCTTTGACGATGCGTACCGCCAGTTCGTCTATCGGATCACCGAACAGATCACCATCGGGCTGACCAGCGCCCGCGCCTATGAGCAGGAGCGCCAACGGGCAGAGGCTCTGGCCGAGCTCGACCGCGCCAAGACGGCGTTTTTCTCGAACGTCAGCCACGAATTCCGCACCCCGCTGACACTGATGCTCGGTCCGCTCGATGAAGTGTTGCCGGAAGCGAGCGAGCGGCTGAGCCCGGAACATCTCGATCTGTTGGTTGCGGCACGGCGCAACGGAATCAGATTGCTCAAGCTCGTCAACACACTGCTGGACTTTACGCGCATTGAAGCTGGACGCGTGCAGGCGTCGTATCAGCCCACCGATCTGGCCCGCTTCACTAGAGAAATCGCAAGCACGTTCGGCTCGGCGATGCAGAGCGCCGGGCTCCGTTTCTCAGTCGAGTGCCTGCCCATCGCAGGCCCGGCGTATGTGGATCGCGACATGTGGGAGAAGATCGTGTTGAATCTGCTCTCCAATGCCTACAAATTCACGTTCGCGGGCGAGGTTGCTCTCACATTGAAGCCTCAAGACGGCGCGGTGGAATTGGAGGTCCGCGACACGGGCGTGGGAATTCCGAAGGAACATCTCGCGCACGTATTCGAGCGCTTTCACCGCATCGAGAGCACCCGGGCCCGGACCTACGAGGGCACGGGGATCGGACTGGCGCTGGTTGAGGAACTCGTGAAACTGCACGGCGGCCGTGTGCGCGTCGAGAGCGCCGTTGGGACGGGGAGCACATTTACCGTAACGATTCCGAGCGGCAAGGAACATTTGCCGGCGGAGCGCATCCAGGCCGCACAAACGCTCGCCCCCGCCACAATTCGAGCCGAGGCTTATGTCGAAGAGGCGCGCCGGTGGTCCGGAGACGGATCGGGCTTGGCCGTCGAGGTAGCGATGCCTGGCAAACGGCCATCGCTTGCTTCCCCGCTGGAGCCCAAAGCGGCGGAAAAGCGCGAACTCATCGTCGTGGCCGATGACAATGCGGACATGCGCCAGTACCTCGCGCGTTTGCTGAGCGAGCGATATGAGGTGTACGCGGTTGTCGACGGCCGTGAGGCGTTGGAGGCAACCCAGCGTTTGCGCCCCGCTCTTGTGCTGGCGGACGTGATGATGCCGCATCTCGATGGGTTTGGCTTATTGCGGGCCATTCGCGAGGACTCAACCCTCGCCGGCACGCCGGTCGTCTTGCTGTCGGCGCGAGCGGGTGAAGAGTCGCGCGTGGAAGGGCTCGAGGCCGACGCCGATGACTATCTCATCAAGCCGTTTGCGGCGCGGGAGTTGCTGGCGCGCGTAGCCGCGAACGTCAAGATGGCCAATCTTCGCCGCGAGACCGCGGAACGCGAAGAACGGATGCGCAGCGAGGCGGAACTGGAACGCCAGAAGCTGCGCGCCAGCGAACAGCGGTTGGCTGAGACAAGCCGTCTCTATGTTGAGCTGCAGCGGGCCGACGCCGAGTTGCAGCTGCAGGTTGAGCTGCTGCAGCAACTCCCTGTCTCCGCCTGGACGCTCAAGCCGGATGGGACACCGGATTTCGTGAATCGAGTTTGGCTTGAGTTCGCCGGTCAGACACTCGATTTCATCCGATCGCATCCTGAGGCCTGGATGACTGCGGTCCATCCTGAGGATCGGGAGATGGCAGCCAGGACCTTTTGGAAGGGCGTGCATTCGGGACACGGGTTTGCATTTGAAACCCGGTCTCTCAGTGCTCAGGACGGTACCTACCGCTGGCATCTGCAGCAAGCCGTGGCGTTGCGTGACGCGCAAGGGAAAGTCCTCAGATTCGTCGGTACGACGACCGACATCGACGACCAGAAGCGAACCGAAGAGGCTTGGCGCCAGGCGCAGGGCGATCTCGCACGCATCAACCGGGTGACAACCATGGGAGAGCTGGCAGCTTCACTGGCTCATGAAATCAAACAACCAATCAGCGGTGCTATGACCAACGCCAGCGTCTGCCTGCGAAAGCTCGGGCGCGATGAACCCAATCTGGATGAGGTGCGCGCGGCCGTCACCCGAATTGGAAGGGATGTGCAACGTGCGGCTGAGATCATCGATAGGATCCGCGCGCAATTCGAGAAAGGCGCCGCGAATAAAGAGACCCTTGATGTGAACGAGATGATTCCGGAAACTGTCGCCCTGCTGCGCGACGAAGCAATGCGACACAGCATCTTGGTCCGGACGGAACCGGCGGCCGATCTGCCTCCGATCGTTGGAGATCGTCTGCAATTGCAACAGGTCATGATGAATCTGATCCTCAATAGCATCGAAGCAATGAAGGACGTCGACGGGACACGAGAGATCATCATCCAATCGCAGCGAGCTGAGAAAGAGCAGATTCTTGTTTCATTCAGTGACACCGGCATAGGTCTTCCGCCACACATCGTGGAACAGATTTTCAATCCGTTCTTTACAACCAAACCCCACGGCACCGGCATGGGGCTTCGCATCAGCCGGTCAATCATCGAGTCGCATGGTGGGCGCCTATGGGCAGTCAGCCCCTCCGGGCGCGGCGCGACTTTTCAGTTCACGCTGCCTGCCGTGATAGAGAACCAGAAATAAGTCCAGACCATGTCGCCGAGAGCTCATAACTGGCCAGTCACGCATCGACCCCGATTCGTACCGGTATTTCGGCCGTTGTTCAGTGATCGGCAGACCGCTCAAACCTCAATGGCCGACTAGAGGGCAAAGCGCTCATCGAAACGCTTCAACAGCAATCGTGGCATAAGTAATGAAAAAACGGGGTTCAGCTCAGACAGACTCCGCCATGCAGGGATTTGTCGACTAGGCCGTTATCACTGATCCGCTCCGCCAAGATTCTAATCGAAATTTCGGTTCGTCACCTTTGCTACCGCTGACAACGAGCATCAAATCGGTGCAATCGGTTCCGGCGCGTTGTTCCGCACGTTTCCCGATTTCTTCCTGGCCTCGGCCTTGGCTGTTTTTGAAGCCTCCTCTATCTCTGCTTTGGCTCGTTCAAGCGTGTTCTCCAGTGCGAGATGGCTCGAAACGAAATGGAGCAGCGTATGCGGAGGCTCTCGATCGAGATCCTCGACAGTGCCGGTCACGCTGACCGGCGCCGTCCGAGCGTCGTTTTCACCATCGGACATTTTCTTCGGAATGACGTTCTCGCGAAACTTGTCGTCTTCGACATGGCTCACGGTGAACAGAACAGCGCGATGGCGCA
>JASHTH010000339.1 GCA_030040655.1 Acidobacteriaceae bacterium
TGTTTTTGGACCACTCGGGTGCCTGATCCTTGCGGCACCTTTGCTGGGTGCCCCAGGTCTCGATTTTGAGACCTAGGAAGCCATGATGATCGTGCGTATTCATGCGGTCGGAGACGTACGTCAGTAGAAGGGAAACGAATGACCGGTGCGCGCCGCGACGGGCTCTATCTTTTGCTGCTGGGAAGCATCGTCTTTGCTCTCCTGGGCAGCGCGCTGGAGAGCGCATCGCCGGTTGCGATGGTCGATTTCAAGGTGGTCTACTACAGTGCGCGGTGCCTGCTGCAGCACGGCGACCCGTATCGGCAAATCGACCTGTTGCGCGTTTATCAGGAGCAGGCAGGCGGGCAGCCCAGCGACAATCCCAAGATTCAGCAGATTGTCACGCAATATATTTACCTGCCCACTGCGTTTCCGTTCACGATTCCTTTTGCGCTGCTTGGTTTCGGCCTGGCGCACGTGCTTTGGATGATCATCACCGCCGCCGGCTTCATCTTTGCCTCCTATTTGACCTGGGAACTTGGAGCGCGATTTGCGCCAACCTTGTCCGGCGCGCTGCTGTGTTGTTTTCTCGCCGGCAGCGAGTTGCTTCTGATCTCGGGAAACGCCGCAGGCATCGTTGTCAGCTTCTGCGTGGTCGCGGTCTGGTGCTTCCTTACCAACCGATTGGTCGCCGTCGGCGTGGTCTGCCTGGCGCTGGCGCTCGCCATCAAGCCGCAAGACGCTGGCCTTATATGGATCTACTTCCTGCTAGCGGGCGGCGTCCACTTGCGCAGGGCGCTGGCGACGCTTGCGGTGGCGGCTGCCATTGGTCTGCCCGCTGTTGCCTGGGCATGGCACGTTTCGCCGCATTGGATGGCCGAGATGCAAGGAAATATCGCGGCGCTCTCCGCGCATGGGGGCATCAGCGATCCCGGCCCTTCTTCTTCCGGTTCCCACGGCCTGAGCGCCATTACCGATCTGCAGGGCGCCCTCAGCTTCTTCCGCGACGATCCGCGCTTTTACAACCCGGTCAGCGATCTCCTCTGCGGCGCCCTGTTTCTCGTCTGGGCCTTTAAGGCCGTGCGTTCACGCTGGTCCGTGTCCTCAGCCTGGCTTGCGCTGGCCACCATCGCAGCGCTCTCGCTCCTTCCTATTTATCATCGCCAGTACGACACCAAGCTATTGCTACTCGTCGTTCCCGCCTGCGCGATGCTCTGGAAAGAGGGCCGCCGATGGCGATGGCCGGCGCTTCTGGTCAGCGCGATGGGCATCCTGTTGCTTACCGACTTGCCCTGGGCGATTCTCATCCAGGTGATCAACAGTTTTCCGCTGCCCAACAAGGGATGGGGAGGCCAGCTCATTCTCGCCATGCAGGTCGTTCCCATCCCGCTGGTTCTGCTGGCCAACGCCGTGTTCTATTTGTGGGCTTATCTCCGGTTCGACGCGGGCGAAGAGAGATTGCCCCACGAGTCCGCCCTCTGAAAGATCAGGTGACAGCTCGTGAGGCCGAATTCAAAGCGCATCGGTACGGTTCCGCAGAACTGGTTTGTGAACCGGTATCCCGCGCGAATGAGCCTTTGAAATCCGGGATCCTGCATGTCGAACGCCCCATCCGGTGAGCGAAGCCTCGCCTCGACGACAACGATCTGTGGATGTGTTGGAAGCAAGTCATTGAATCGATCTTCGATCGGGTTCTCTTCGCTCCACCACCAGAACGGTTTCGGCGCATTCTCGTAGATGTTGCGATCGAAATAGGGCAGAATGCCGACAGCGTCGAATGCGCGGGCATCAGGCTCGCCGACCGAGGTGGCGTCGATGCGGGCATGATCGCCGACGAAGGGAGCGAGGAACCGCGATGCGGCGAGATCGCCGGAGAATGCATGTCCATAGTCCCATGCGATCGCATGGACGGACCAACCTATCTGAGTGAATGCCATGACCAGGAGCGCAATCCGCATCGCGATCTCGAATCGATTGAAGCTCTCATTGTGCTTTGGCCAGGTGATCCACAAGATTGCAATGACAAGCGGAACCAGCAGTCCCATGTGCCAAAACTGCGAAGTCACCGCACCCGAGAAAACTGCAAACAGGGCAATCGGCAGCAAGAACAGCAGCGCGCGCCTGGCATGAAGGCAAAGAACAATCGCAATCCAGAAGAGGACGGAAACGTACCAAGGCTCACAGGTTCCGAGCGTGACTGACCCCAGCACAGAGAGCAAGAAGGGACCCGAAAGCTGGCTGTGGACGTGCGCGGCCAAATCCGGTGGGGGCCATGCAGTCCAAAGTGCGAATAAGCTGAGCGCGATGAGTGCCATCAAAGGGGGCATTACTTCGCGCGAGCCGACATTCGTGCTGGCTCTCCACGGTCTCCTCACCAGGTAGACAATCGCAAGTCCGCCCGCGATCAGCGCGCTGTGAAGCGATAAATTGGCCGTCAGCCCAAGCAGAATCGCGACAACCCAGGGCGATCCTTCCCAAGTCATCGCAAGAAGAAAAATCAATGGAGGCGCTAGAACATAGTTGCGCGCAATCACGGCGTATTGGAAGAGCAGGAAGTACGTGAACGGAAGGGTGAGCCTCAAGTAACGCGGAAACGGGGATTTCAAAACCAGCAGTGCGGCGGCCGCGACCGCAACAGCCCCGCAGATCCAGTGAATGCCTGTATAGGTGACGTGGAGCCGAATCAGCACCCAGAGAAGAAAGTGCCACAGGCCGGGAGACGCTTCATAGCGAATGTAGGTGCGGAAAAGATCTCCCAACGACAGGGTTCGAGCGAGTTGCCAGGCCTGGGCTTCGTCCGACCACGGTTCATGAAAGGGAATCGCAAATGCGACCAGGGCGGCAAAGAGCGAGAGCGCGGCGCCTTCCGGCCAGCCGAACCCGGCGCTCGCGCTCCACCATCGCCGCACGGCCGCAAAGCGCCCAGGCGAGCTCTGCGCAGGCTGGGTTGGTTCCGCAGCCAGGTCCATGGCGCCTCTCTTCGAGTCCGTCCGATTACAGCGGTTCCACAACTGCTATACCTCGAAGCCACTGGAGCCAAGTGGCTCTGTCCTCAAGAAAGAGCCACCTTGTACGACAGCCGGAAACTGGAACAGGAATTGTGGAACCGCTCTAAAACCCGCGGATTGTCGTCTCGGAATAGTACTGCTGGTGGACCTTCCGGCCCTGTGCGCCGAATCGCGCGATGCGAATGATGCCCCATTTGTGCGCGGCGAAACTCAGCGTCGTGCCAAGCACTCCCAGCCCATACTTCACGCTGCGCTTGAAGTTGATCGAGGAGGCTTCCTTGAAGTACTTCGTGGGGCATGAGATTTCGCCGATGCGGAAGCCGAAGATCACCGCCTGGGCGATCATCTGGTTGTCGAAGACGAAGTCGTCGGAGTTTTCGAGCAACGGCAGCGTCTCCAGCAGCTCGCGCGAGAAGGCGCGGAAACCGGTGTGGTACTCGGAGAGCTTCACGCCCAGGAACAGGTTCTGGAAAAAGGTGAGGAACCGGTTGGCGATGTATTTGTACCGCGGCATTCCGCCCTTCAGCGCTCCGCCGCCCAGGATGCGCGAGCCGAGGACCATGTCGTAGACGCCGCTGGCGATCATGCCGGCCATCGCCGGAACCAGCGTCGGCGTGTACTGGTAATCGGGATGGACCATGACCACGATGTCGGCGCCGGCGGCGAGAGCCTCACGATAGCAGGTCTGCTGGTTGCGCCCGTAGCCGTAATTGGCGTCGTGAACGAAGGTCAGAAGGCCGAGCTGACGGGAGAGAGAGGCGGTTTGATCTTTGCTCGAGTCGTCGACGAGAATCTTGATGTCGACCACGTCGGAGAGCTCGCGCACCGTCATCTCCAGGGTCTTTTCGGCGTTGTACGCGGGCATGACCACCGCGATTCGTTTTCCGTTAATCATGCTCGCTGCTCCCGATCGCTGGATTTGTTTTTGTCGTGCGATCTGCCAACGACTGAGCCTGAACAGGCTTTGCCGGCTCCGGAATCGGATAGGGGGAAATCCTCACCGGGTTCGCGTCGGGTTCCACCAGCCAGGCTCTGCGGTTCCGATAATACGCGATCAATCTCTGATTATCGAGCCCATCCATCTCCCGCGCCCATACGACTTTGGAGCCATCGATGTCGGCGCCGTTGTAGACCCATTCCTTGAGCGGGTCGTGATCCGGCGTGTAACGGACGAGAACCAATTGCTCGCCTGGCAGACGCTCGAGCTTTTGTTCGACCGCAGCCCGGTCGGTGCCAAAATGGTCCGGGCCAAACCAGGTGCCATTCCATTCCGCGGCGGGCGACTCGGGGACGGGAAAACCCAGCTGCCGGTCGAACGGCCGCATGGCGGCGAGCAGCACGCAAAGAACCACGCAGAAACGCGTCATCGCCCTGCCCACTCGCTGGCCGCTGCCCGTCCGCCACACCCACAAATGACGCATGCACTGCAGGCCAAGCGCGTAGATGGCGGCGGTGAAGGGCGCCAGATAATGCGCCAGCATGAAGTTCTCGATCAACAGTCCCGCCGCCAGCACCGCGAGCGAGAGCGAGAGGAGTCGGATGCGGCGATCGCGCAAGGCGCGACGCAGCAGGAAAAGCGGTGGAACCAGGGCGATGCCGGCGAAGAACAATACCACTCGTATGGCCTTGATGAAGGTCTGCGGTATGAATCCGGTCAGTGAGTGGATCTTGTTGAAGGCGTCGAGTTCATTGTGGTGATAAAACCGGCGCATCATCGCATGGTGGTAAGCCGGCTCCGGTCGCGGCGACTGCCAGACGTAGTAGGGAGCAATCGCATACGTGGCGCGATTGATCGAATAGGGAAGCGTCGTGGGGCTGCCGAAGGCGCGAAGGTCGTAATAGCCCAGCCACGCCACGGCGGCAGCCAGCAGCGCCACGGCGGGTGCTGCGCGAAGAGCGAGAGCCGCGGCCGGCGGCCTGTCCTTGGCTTGCATGAACCATCGAACCAGCGAAGCCAGCACCACCATGCACAGCAGCATGCCCTCGTACGGGCGCGTTCCGGCCAAAAGAGCCATGCCGGCTGCCATCAGCAGCCCGAGCCCCACGCCCGGACGCTTTTTGAGGCGTGGCAGCGAGCCGAGAACCAGCGCGCCGCCCAATGCGGCGATGGATCCGGCGGCATGGTAGGTATTGGTCCAATAGGAAAAGAGCGCCAGGCGCAAAACAGAGAGGAACCCGCCCAGCAGCGCCCACTGCGGAGGCAGCCAGGCCTGCAGCATCCAGCAAAGCGCAGCGCACATCAGGGCGCTTGAAGCGAGCAGCCCGAACCAGGGATTTCCAAACACCAGTTTTCCAGCAGCAAGCAGCAGTCCTTGCGCCGGAAAGTACATGGACCCATAGGTCGGCTGCATGTCGATATGAATGCTTTCGAAGGGAATCCACATGGCCGGCGTGGGGTTGGCCAGCCGCCCATGCAGGAAGGTGTCGGCCGAAAGCAGAAAGCTGAAATCGTCCGGAACAAAGGGAAGCGGAATGGGGCAGATGGGAAGAAGCGCGAGCCGCAGCACGATCGCCGACAGCCCTACCACCGCAATCGACAGCACCGGCCGGCGCGCCAGCCGCCCGAAGGCCCGCTCGATGCGCGTGAACACGCCTGTTCCCAGCCGGGGCCAGGCAAACGCCGAGGCCACGGCGATCGAAGTGAGTCCCGCCTCAATCAAGTTCAGGGAAAGCCGGGTGTCCGCGGGAGGGGTCTGGAGCATGGATGTCTATGCTCCGCAGGTGACGGGATTCCGACCGGAAGAGATGAGCGGCAGGAACGCAAAGCCGACGATTCGTTCGGGAGTGGGGAATCGGACCGATGACAACATGAATGCAATCCCGAACTTAGTGTATTGCCTAGGGAGAGACGGGAAGCCGAATTCTCCGGGACGAGGTATCTCTCCCCTAAATGGCGAACGCTTTTTCTGCAGGCCGCAATCTCAAAGCGCAGGATTAGCTAAGCAAGTTGATATCGATCACAGAGATGATGCCAATGAAGAGATTGAGAATACCTTGAGCGAGGGCTTCGATCCCGGCGAAGCCGCCGAGGCCGATCAGAGCCAGAATCAAGGCATACTCAACCAGATCCTGACCTTCTTCACGGTCGGTCAGGGTCCGCAAGAGAGCAAGCAAACTCCAAAATCCAGACGGCATATAGTTCAACCTCCCTGCGTCGGGCGGCGTCCGGACCTTGGCCAGGGAGAATTCGATCTTACCACGGTGCTTCTATCAAATATCTCCCGCAAAGGAACGAAGCTGCTGTTTTGGCGTGCCGGAGTTTGCGGCAGCCGAAGCCATGTTACACGTCGAGCCAGCATTTGCGGAATCCCATTCCGGGGAGGGTACGCCAAGGCGAAACTGCTACCCTTCGTACCACTCCACGGGGGAACGGCTATGCTGGGTTGAACTGCCTCAGTCGTGCTGCGCCAGAACTACGTAAGGCTGCTGGCCAGCGTCGAGCTGATGTTCGTGAAGGCCGAGTTCAGGCCTGAACCCAGGGTCTTCAGGGCAGCGGTTGCGCCGAAAGCCACGAGAGCAACAACCAGAGCGTATTCGACGAGGTCCTGACCTTCTTCGCGGACCATCAGGGACTGCATCTTCACATACAGCTTGAGCATCAGATCGTTCATGTTTTCGTTCTCCCCGTAAGAGATTGAAATACCCAGCCGTCGACTGGGGCACCCCATTGCCAGCACGTCAAGAGCCACTCTCTCTGCCGGAATCTCCTCTGCAAAATCAAGCACTTACCCGTAGACCCTGCCCGAGCCATGTATACGGCTGTTTACAGAGAGCCCTTTCGGGTGGGCTTACGTATACATGACCAGAAAGTAAGCTTGTTGGGAATTGCACGAATGGGGTATATCGCTCAGAATCGGGGTTTGCCGCGAGAATGGACCGCCTCCCACCGGCTGAAGGCCTTGGAAGCGGCTACCGAGACCGCGGCGAGAACCACGCCCCCGATCACGTCGGCAACATAATGCCAGCCGGTGGTAAGCGTTGAAACCGTAATCAGCGCCGCCACAACGATAGCGGGAATGCGCAGCGGCTTGATGGAGCAAAGTGCGACGGCCGACAGGATCGCCAGCAATACGTGAAATGACGGGAAGCACACGAAGCCAGGCTCGTTCAGATCGATGAAGTGGATGCTGCCGGTCCTCAGGCTCAAGAAAAGGGCTTCGGTTTGCGCCTGCAGAGGAAGCGGCGGATAGCCGTAAACATCCCAGGGGCCGATCGCCGGCCACAGCGCAAACAGAGGCGCGCCCCCGAGCGTGGCGAACGCCGTAGCGACAATCAGTTCTTTGGCCGCGGAAAACCGGTAGCAAAGCGCCGGTAGAATGGCCGCCACCACCATGAGAGGAAAAAGCATGTCGTAGCTGAGCGCGAGCACCGCCCTCGCCCAGGGGTGCGGCGCCATGGCGTGGAGGATGGGAGGAACTTCAAACCTGAGGACGCGATCGATGTGGGCCAGCGCGTTGTCACTCAGCGCAGCTTGCGAGCGCGCGGCTATGTAGAGCGGGAATTTCAGCAGAGTGCTCAGGACGCTGGCCCAAAAAGGCAGTGAACATGCCTGCAGCAGCCGGTAATGCTTTGCCCACCAGCAGTAGGCGATAGCACCGGCGAAGGGAAGAAAACTGGCGCAGGACGCGACCTGCGAAAAGGGAAGCCTATAGCGGAAAATGACGATGCAGGCGATCGCGACCAGGAACAGGACCGCCGAGACGACAGCCATGCATCGATGGAAGAACCGGTTGCCGAAGGAATTGTCTTGCGCCGATCGATCCCCGGCAATCGGTGAGGCAGTCGCCTCTGTATTGGTGACAGTTCCCATCTTGAGATTTCTCGAATTCTATCTTCATTCACGGGACCGATCTTTGCCGGTTACGAACCGGTGATCGGACTTCAACTGATAACGAGGCGCCACTTCGTTCTTTGCTATAGTTTCGAGCAAGGAGCGACATGAATCCTGGAGAAGTGGCTTCACAAGGCGAAGCCGAAGGTCGATGGCGTCTTCACTGGCCGGCGGGAATACTCGGACCCGCACCGGGACTGAAAGAAGTCAACCTCGCTTGCTGGGCCCTGCTGGCTGCCTACGTCTTGCTCCGTATCGGCATTCCTCTTTGGAACCAGTTCAAGACCGGCGTTCCCTCGCTGCACATCTTACCGGCGGATTTCATTTATTACTATGGTGACGGTCGCCTCGCTAACCAATATCCGCTTGTCCAATTCTACGATTACGGCCTGCAGACCCGAATCTATAACGAGATTTATCCGTTGCAGTCGGGCGTGTATGGAATGCAGCCGTACCCTCCGTTTGTTCCGCTTTTCTTCTCTCTCTACGCGCGCCTTCCGTTCACGATTGCCTATGGGGCGTGGCTGGTTACCTCGTTAGCTCTCTGCCTGATCGGCTTAGGCGCCGCGACGCGCGATGTGTTTCCCGGCGAGCCGCTCAAGCATTCGCTCGTCTACTGCTTCATGCTGGCGTATTCTCCGTTCTTTGTCGGCACGCTAATCAATGGACAACTCTCCTCCGTAGCGATCTGCGCCATAGCGGTCGGCTATCTTCTCGATCGGCGCCATCGTCCCTTCGTCAGCGGCCTGGCATTGTCGTTGCTTGCTTACAAGCCCACCCTTTGCGTGCTTCTCGTGCCCATGTTGCTCATCACCCGCCGATGGAAGCAGTTCTGCGGCTTCGTTACCGGGGCTTTGGCTTGGATGCTCCTGGCGACGGCGAAGGGTGGGATGGCCATTTGGCCTGCCTATCTTCGTTACCTGAACGTGTACAGGAGGGTGCTCAGCCTGAGCGACCGATTTGGCATGCCGCTCTCCAAGCAGGTCGATATCGGCTCCTGTCTCTTGGCGATCTCCGGCGGCAGGTCGCACTTTGCAGGCCTCGCCATGGCGCTGATTTCCACAGCCGTGATGATACTGCTCGCCGTGCTCTGGTGGAGGTCTCCGCGATCCGATAGCTCCGCACAGAGCCTCGGCTGGGCTGCGGCGATCACCTGGACTTTGCTCGTAAACGCCTACGTTCCGTTCTACGATGCGGCTCTGGCGGCGCTTGCCGTGGTGCTCACGCTGGGAGCGCTGAAGGAATCGCAATCGAAGACCGCCCAGAGCTGGATCGTCCTTCTTGCCGTCGTGATCGAAGTCACCTCCTGGATTACGATCCGATTCGCGACGAAGCATGGAATTCAGCTCTTGTCCATGGCTCTCGCTCTCCTGGGCATCGTCCAGCTTTACCTTCTCTATCGAGTGACGTCTCGCTCTGCTCCTCGCGAGATGGCAACCGCATCCTGGGTCTGAAAATCTGCGGTTGTGCGCGGGATGTACGCGGCTTCGACGTGCCGCCGATCCCTGCCACGAAAGATGTAGAAAGATCGGCGCCAATTCCAGGCTCAAGTGACTCTGAGATATCGAAGTTGACCTAAAATATCGTCCATGGTGGACCATTCACAAATCGCCACGGCAGAGATCCCTTCGCCGTCCGCGGTTGTGCCTCTGGCTCCGGGCAAAAGGAACAAGGTCTTGCGTGTGATCGCCAACCTTGTGGTTGCCACCATCTGCGGTCTCTCCTTCGGATTCACGGCGCAGGGCTTCATCATCTCGATGCTCGCCACGCAGGTTGTCGGCTCGCGCGATTTCGTGGTGTATTGGGCAACGGGCCAGCAGCTCGCGCACCATGCCAATCCGTACGACGGACCCGCGCTTCTCAAGTTGGAGCGGAGCGCCGGCCTCGCCGACAAGTACGGCGCGATGTACATGCGCAACCCGCCTTCGACGCTGCTGCTCGCTTTTCCGCTCGGTTTTCTTCCCTTGCGCATCGCATCGGTCGCCTGGTCGCTGTTTCTTTTGCTCTGTTTTGTAGGCTCGGTCTACATTCTCTGGCTGATGCATGGCAAGCGCAAAGGCCATCGCGACTGGATCGCATATTCCTTCGCTCCGGCGTTGGTGTGCCTTCTCAACGGGCAGACGTCGGTCTTCGCGCTGCTCGGGCTGGTCGTCTTTCTTCGCCTGCACCGCACGCATCAGTTTCTGGCCGGCATTTCGCTCTGGCTCTGCCTCTTGAAGCCGCACCTCTTCCTGCCATTCGGCCTGGTGATGCTGGTGTGGATCGTGCTCACCAGGAGCTATCGGATCGTGCTCGGCGCGGCGCTGGCTTTGGCGGGCAGTTGCGCGATCGCCTATCGCATCGACCCCATCGCCTGGAGCCAGTATTCGCACATGGTGCACACTTCCGGGATTCAGTGGGAGTTCATCCCCTGCATCAGCGTGCTGTTGCGCGTCTGGTTCGGCAAAGGAGCCATTTGGCTGCAATACGCGCCCGCGACGGTCGGATGCATTTGGGCCCTTTGGTATTTCTGGCCGCGCCGTGAAAAATGGAACTGGTCGACGCACGGCAGCCTTCTCATGCTGGTTTCCATCGTCGTGGCCCCATATTGCTGGCTCTTCGATCAGGCCCTGGCCATTCCGGCCCTGCTCCGCGGCGCGTACTTTACCAAATCGCGCAACCTCGTCATCCTCCTCGCGCTGCTGAGCGCTTTCGTCGAAGTGGCTCTCTTCTGCAACATCATCAAGCCCTCGGCCGTCTACCTGTGGACCCTCTGGACCGCCCCAACGTGGCTGATCTGGTATTTGCTGGCGGTGCATTGGGACAAGCTCACCTCCGCCTGGGCAACATGTCGCGCCAGGCGCAAGGCGCGCGAGATGCCTTCGGCTGAGGAGTCGGCGCCCGCACCCGGGATGCTTTGAACCGCGCGCGTTGCCGGAAGCGCGATCAGTGCAGGCTCACAGAAGCCCGCGTCGAAGGCGCCTTGCCCCGCGAAGAGATCCATTCGACGCACTGGAAAAACGCATAGACGGCCAAAAGCGAAATGAGCGGCTCGATCGGCGAGCGGAAGTAGGCCTCCGCGTGGCTGATGTAGTAAGAGAATGGGAAAAAGATCATCGCCGAGGCAAAGGGAACAGCAGTCATGCGCGTTTCCTGACGCCACAGCAGCAGGACGACACCTGCCCAGGCCAGCACAGTGCAGACGGCGGGCCAAGCGGAATCCATTACCAGCGGAGCCATCCAGAAGCTCAG
>JASHTH010000340.1 GCA_030040655.1 Acidobacteriaceae bacterium
TGCCGACAAGTCCCACAATGCCGCCCACCAGCGAGAGCAGCACAGCCTCGGTGAAGACTCCGCGGAGAATGAGCCTGCGGCTCGAGCCGAGCGCGAGGCGCAGAGCCACTTCGCGCGCGCGGTCCGCGGCTCGCGCGGCAAACAGGCTGCCCAGGTTGGCGCAGGCGGCCAGCAGAATCAATCCGCTCAGAAGCATCATTCCGGTCATGAATCCCTTCACGGCCGGGCCGAGCATGTCACCGACGAGACTGGGACGCGCCAGAGAGTAGGTCATGTCGGCATCGTCCTTGGGGTAGGTCTTCTCCAGATAGGACCCGATCGAGTTCAAATCGGCAATGGCTTGCGCCGGCGTTACGCCGGCCTTGAGATGTCCGAGCGCCATGAAAATGTTCCGGCGTCCGCGGTCGGTCATGAAACCGGACCCGTTTCCCGCTTCCTGATTCACCATGGGCACAAAGAAATCGGGATAAAAGAAGAGCAAAGTGCCATTGAACCCAGGCTGGGTAACTCCCAGGATGGTGTAGGGATGCTTGTTGACCTGAACGACCCGGCCCACGACGCCGCGATCGTCCTGAAAATGGCTGTGCCAATACGTGTAGCTCAGCACCAGGTAAGGCGCGCTGTCCGGTCCATGCTCGTCGGCAAGGTGGAAGAAGCGGCCCAGATAGGGCTGAACCTTCATGGCATCGAAGTAGTTCCCGGTGACTTCATAGCCCCAGACCTCGGATGGATTCTTCCCTGTATCGATCACCAGCTCCGTGAGGATATAAGCGGTCAAGCCATCGAAACTACGGTTGCGGTCGCGCAGATCGACATAGTCGGGATACGACGTCGCCTGCTCCTTGTAGGCTCCGCGCTCGATACCATAGAGACTTTGCGCGTCGGGCACATTAAGCGGGCGCAGAATCATCGCATTTAACACGCCAAACACCACGGAGTTTGCGCCGATCGCCAGCGCCAGGGTCACCACCGCGGTGATCGCGAATGCGGGCGAGCGGCGGAGATTGCGCGCGGCAAAGCGCACATCGGCGCAGATCGACTCCATTGCCGGCCATCGCCACACTTCACGGCTACGCTGCTCAACCAGCGCCAGATTGCCGAAAGCCACGCGCGCCTGGCGCTCGGCCTCCTGCCGGCTCAAGCCCTCGCGAACCAGTTGCTCGATGCGCTCTTCGAGATGAAGACGCAACTCTTCGGAGAGATCGTCGAAGAGCTTGCGGCGGCGAAAGATGCCCGGTATCCAATCCATGGGGAAAACCTCCGCCTAACTGGCAGGGGAGTTGCTCGGATTCAGGACGAGAGCGATGCCCTCGAACATCCGTTCGAAGCTGGAAATCTGCTTCTCCAGGTGACGAACGCCGGACGCGGTGATTTGATAGGTCCTCACCCGGCGATTCGTCGCCGAGACGCCCCACTCGGCCTTGACCAGCTTCGCCTTGAGCAGCCTCTGCAGCGCCGGATATAGCGAGCCCTCTTCCACTTGCAGCAAATTGCGGGAGCGCTGCTGGATGTGCTGCACCAGCGCGTATCCGTGCGCGGGCTGGCGGCGCAGCGACTCCAGGATCATCATTTCCAGAGCGCCGGGAAAAAGATCGCGGCAAGATGTGTCAGCCATAGGCATGTTCGCTACAGGCATAGAGTAAAACAGTGTCGAGGGCAGTTGTCAAGTGCAATTTTTTGACGGATGTATTGGGGAGGGCGATCGCGTCAAACCGCCGTCGCGCGCCTCTGCCATGGCCCGCGCGTCGAATGAGATCGTTCAACCTGCGCGGACCATGGCTCGTGCGGCATGGCCTCCGGCGTTGCCGGTTCGAACACCGTCTTAGAAAAGTATCTTCAGCGAGAGTTGCGTGTTATAGGGCTCGCCGGAGCCGATGCCGGGCGCGCCGTAGTAAGTGCCGATGGTGGTGGTGCTCTGGCCGAAGCTGCCCGAGGCGAGGTTGTTGATCGGCGGCGCCAGGTTGGTGCGGTTGAAAATGTTGAACATTTCCACCCGGAACTGCGACTTGACGCGCTCGCCCCACAGCGGCGTGTTCTTCACCATCGACAAATCCACGGCGGCAAAGCCCGGGCCGGCGAGATCGTTGCGGCCCAGGTTGCCATAAGTGCCATAGGCCGGCTGCGCGAAGCTGCTGGGGTTGAACCATTGTGCGTAGGGCGCCGAGGGATTCACCACCGAGCTGTCGACGCCCTTGCGCGCCGCGGCCACGATGCTGGCGCGATCCGAGTACTCGCCGGTGCCGCTCGAGTCGGTCCCGGAGAGGATGTTGACGGGCTCGCCGTTATTGAAGTGAAGAAGGTTGTTCAGCTCCCAGCCGTTCGTCAACAACTTCGCGCGCGAGCTGTTGGGAACATTGTAGGTAAGGAACGACGCGAAGTGGCTGCGGACGTCGAAGTTCGAGTTGCCCCAGTCGCCTTGCGGGTTGAGCGAATTCTGCGGATTGGCGTTGAACCAGGTTGCGTCGTCCAGGTTGTGGCTCCAGCCATAGGCGAACTGGCCGCTGAGGCCGCGCCAGGAGCTGGTGCGCAGCGTGGCCTGCAGCGAATTGTAGCTGGCCGAGGATCCTGCATTGACCTGGTTGATGATGCCGAAGTTGGGGAACTGCTTAAAGTAGGGACGCGAGGCCTGCTGAGCCGTGAACGTGTTTCCGTTGACCGTCACCGTGGCCGTGCTGCTGTCCAGGCCCAGCGCCGACTGGTTGATGTCCTGGAGTATGAGGTTGTGGCGGCTGGTCGAGCCCACATAGCCGACGTTCAACTGCCAGCTTTTGCCCAGCGACTGCTCGATGTTCAGTCCGTAAAGCTCGGTGTAGGGCGTGCGGAAGTTGGGGTCCGCCGAGTAGATGGAAACTACCTGATTGCCCGTCGGTAATCCGGTGCTTGCCGGCGGGAATACGGGCTGGTTCAACTCCCAGGCGACCGAGGCGTTCTGGGCGGGCTTGCCACCCTTGGCGGGGACATAAGCCGTGCCGTATTCATTGATCGACGAAACCGGCTGCGATCCGACCGCGTTGTCGTTGACGCCGTTCGCGCCGCCGTTGGGAATGCCGATATTGCCCACGAACGCCTGGCCGGCGGGTTGGTCAAAGTAGACGCCGTAATTGCCGCGAAGCACGAGGCCGTGAGTGACGCCGGGCTGCCAGGAGAAACCGACGCGCGGAGAAACGTTGAGCGGGGTGGTTGGGTAGCTGTAATCCGGCGAGCCGCTGCCCCCGCCCACCACTACCAGTCCACCGTTGTTGGGGCGGAAGACGGAAAGATTCGGGCCGTTCGTATAGAAAGGCTGCTGGTAGTCGTAGCGCAGGCCGAAGTTCAGGTTCAGGTTGCGCGTGAGTTGCCAGGAGTCCTGCGCGAAGCCGGTGCCGGTGTGCGTATAAAGGAAGCGCTCCTGGTCGCCGCTGATGATCGATGCCGAAGAGTCGTATCCGGCCAGGTAGTCGGCCAGCGAAAGCAGGTTGGGATCCAGATTCGCATTGCCGGAAGCGGCCACGCTGGAAGACCAAGGGCCTTGCTGGCCGGTGAAGATGAATGTGCCGCGCCCGCCAAAGTAGTAATAAACGTCGATGTAGGCGCGGCGATATTCGAGACCGAGTCGCAGCTCGTGCTTGCCGATCGTCCAGGAAACAATGTCGGACAGGTGACCGGTGATGTCGTTGCGGCCCGAAGCTGGCGTCACGCCGATCTGGTCGAAACCGGCAATCTGCACGTTCGGTGCGCCGTAGAGCGTGCTGGGCACGTCTGTGTCGAGGCCGGCCGCGGTGGGCGGGGTGCTATGCACGGCGTCGGAGAAGCCCTGCACGAAGTAGCTCACGCCGGCAAGCACCTGGTTGGTCAGGTTCGGGCGGAAGGCCGTGTTATAGATCAGGTCGTAGTTCTCGATATGCGAAGGCACGACCTGGAGGTAATCCGGCAGCAGCGAGCCGTACGGAGCCGACTGATAGCCCTGGCCGAAGAACCAGCGCGCCGAGAGGTGATTCTTCTCGTTGAAATTGTGGTCGAACTTGGCCACGCCATTGTGGCTGTAGCCGCTCTCCGGCGTGGAGCTGAGGAAGTTGTTGGGCGTGCCGGGAAGGCCGCCGGTGAGGCTGGTCTGCCAGAAGGTGTTGATGATGTTCTGCGACACCTGGCTGGGCGCAACCGGCGCATAGTTGCCATACTTGTTGCCGGCGTTGGCCAACAGCGCGAGCGCCTCGTTCTGGTAAGCCGTCGACGGCTCAGACGCGCTCTGCACGACTCCGATGTCGAACTTCTGTTCCTCGTAGGCCAGGAAGAAAAAGGTGTGGTCGCGCCAGATGGGTCCGCCCACCGTCCCGCCGTAGTTCTGGTTGCGCAGAGGCAGCGCAGGCGCTCCTGTTGGCGTAAACGGCGAGGTTACGGCCAGCGCCTCGTTGCGGTTGTAGTAGTAGGCCGAGCCGTGGATCCGGTTGGTGCCGGACTTCACAGATACATTCAGGTTGCCGCCGGGACTGTGACCGGCTTCGCTGTTCCCCGTGGTCTGCAGCGAATACTCGTCAATGGCGTCAATGGGCATCATCACCCCGGGAATGCCGCTGATGCCGCCTTGGTTGACCGCGTCAATCGCAAGGTAAAGGTCGTTATTGTCCGTTCCGTCGATGGTGTAGTTTACTTGGTCGCCTCGCGTACCGTTGACTGAGCCAGAATTGCCATAGCCTGCAAAGGAGGCTGACTGGCCCATCATCTGCGTGAAATCGCGGCCGTTCAGCGGCATGTCCTGCAGCGATTGGCTGTCGATGACCGTGGTCTGCGTAAAGGTCGTGGTGTCAAGCGAGAGAGTGTCGGCAGAGACTTCGACCGTGGTGGCCTGCTGCGCGATGTTCAGCCGGATGGGAAGCGTGTACATCTTGCCGGCAAGCACCTGAATCCCGGTGATTTCGGTCCGTTGGAACCCGGGCGCCTGCACCCGGATGTTGTAGGCGTCCAGCGGGAGGTCGTTGAACAGGAACTCACCCCCGCTGGATGAGACCGTATCGCGAACGACCGCCGTGGCCGTGTCGGTGGCCGTCACTTTGGCGCCGGGAATCACCGCGCCCGAAGCATCGGTGATGGTGCCGTTGATGCCGCCGCGGAAGGTCTGCGCAGCGCAACGAGGCGTTGGGATCAAAGCTCCGAGTGCGAACACGAGCAGAAGAGGGAAGATGTTTCGTATGGCGCGCATGGATAACTCCTTGAACCTCTGGTCTCCAAAGGGGAAACTGCTGTGCGAATGCAGAAGCGGCGGCTCCATTTCGCTTTGCGACGGAGCCTCGCTCGGTGGACTGCCGCGAGAAACTGCCGATGCAGCTTTTCCGATGAACAACAAAGCCGGTTGCAACGTGAACGGAAGCCGATTGGAGCGGAACGCAATCAGCAGGGGAAAGTGCGCCGCGAGATACATCGCGAACGGGGCGACGTTTCAACGAGCGGCTTTAACGGCATACGCGGATTCTAGAGAGGAATCTGGGACGAGTCAACGAATTTTAATGATAGACGGCGCCTCATCTGGGACAAACTCGTCCTCTGGGGTGAACGGGACGGTCCCTTGCCACGCTACCTGGCTGCCGTTTCGGCAGCTCGGCGGCAGCTGCGTCCTCCGAGCCGCCCTGTCAGCCGTACCCGGTCAGCACCTCGGATGCGGATTCTTGAACTCGAGCTCGATGGGCAGCCAGTCGGAGAGGCGCTTGGAATCCAGCTCGGCTTGTTTGGCCTGGGGGCTGATCGACGACCGGACCAGCGCCACCGTAAGCTTGATCTTCCCGTTCATGCAATAGGCCCCGAGAAGCTTGGCCAGTTCCCTGTCGGTCGCGTCCATATACGTGGCCGAAAGAACGCCTGCCGCGCCGGAGATATCGGTCGGTGCCATGATCATCTGGTCCGTCAGCGGCTGACCCTGGGCCGTTTGGCTCCGCTTGGCACCCGAAGTGTCGAAGTGCACCACCAGGGTGGCTCGTCTCTCCAGCGCCTCAGGATCCGCGGTGTAGTCGATCACCGGCAGGCTAATGCCGGCCGGGTTCGGCTTGATTTCCCTCGTGTCAAACGAGATGCGGTAGGGGGCGCCTTTCCATTTGGCCTCATCGCTGGGCGGCTTGGCCCCCTGGCCTCCGCAGCCTGCCAAAAGCGCCA
>JASHTH010000341.1 GCA_030040655.1 Acidobacteriaceae bacterium
GGAGCTGTTCCTTCTCTTCAATGGTGACGCTGGTCCTGATCGTGTGCTGTTGGAGAAGCAGCCGGCTGGGAGCATTGCCGTCGGCGGTTCCGGCATCCGAGATCGTGCCGGGACGATCCGGGGCAGCGATCCGGACGGGCGAAATGAACTGGTATCCCCGCCCCGGCAGGGTGGCGATGTAGCTGTTGTCGCCCGGCTTCTCTCCGAGCGCTCGTCGCAGCGCGGAGACGCTTTGGGCGAGGCTGTTCTCGTCCACAAAAGTGTCGGGCCAGACATTCTTCAGCAGTTCGTCGCGAGTCAGGATTCTCCCGGGATTCTGGACCAAGTACAACAGCACGTCAAATGCCCGGCGGTTGAGGGCGATATCCTCGCCGTCGCGCCGCAGAGTGCGAGCCAGGACATCGATCCGATACACGCCGAATTGAAATATCCCTTCCGGTTTCATGGACATGTGGCAATTCAGAACCGGTCATAGACCGTCACAAGCCGTCAATGGCCTTTTTAAAGAAGAGCCGATATCTTCGCTTCGTGAATGACCCAGGGCGTGCACCGACTTTACCAATGGCTATCGCGGCAGGCAAGCCTCTTTCGTTCTGAATCGTCCGGGGAGGACATGGATCGCACGGCCCGAACCGGAGTGACGATCGAGCAACAAGAAACGACCCTGCTCGTAGGCGGTACATCGATGGGTTTTCATTACTGCCCGTTCTGTGGGCAGAAGATCGCCGCGACCCAGGCAGAACGAGCCTGGCTTCGTCTTAAGAAGGTTTCGATCGACAACGCGCAATTCCCCGTCGGTCGCGATCTGCCATAAGTTCGTTGGACGGGTGAGATAGCCACCAACGCTCGCAAAGGGAGATTTCGGCCAGGACGTATCGTTTTTTTTCCCCGTGCATGAGGCGTCTCGATTTCGGTTTCCGCTTTTGTATTCAGAAGCGGGCGTGTGGTGGAAGGTTGAGATGACGGCATTCGAAGACTCCAGCACGCCCTCCGTTAGAGCAATTGCCAACCCTCCCGGCGCCCAGGCAGGAATCCGGCCGGGCGAGAGCATCGTTGGCGGGAACCATCAACAGTCCCTCGTGAGAGGTGACCAGCCAAACACGGCCCGTCGCGGGCCGGTGAAAACCTAAGCGGAGGAACCTTTAGAATGAATACGCAAAGCACAAAGAAGCTCGACGTTGCGGCAAAGGCCTTTGAATTACAGATCCCGCTGACTCGCCCAAGAGGAGTCAACTGTCTTTCCGTTCGCTTAAAGGCACTTTGCGCAACCGTCGGAATATTCGGTCTGCTGGGTATCGCCGTCGGTGCGTACTCGCAGGACACAAAAACAGGCGCTCCTGCTCGATTTGAGCAGGCTTCACTCGAGGTTCCCACGGGCAACAACTGCATCCTTCACCCCGACGGCAACTCGGACCCGTCGCAATCCATCGCGCTGCGATCGGATGCAGACGGCGTGGCCCGTTTTCTGGCCGTGCGTCCCACTCTTCCGGATAGCGTGAGTGAATTGGCGCTCGATTGCACCGATTCCCAGGGTTATGCCAACACATACCGAGTCGATCTTCGGTCCGCGGACACTTTCGCCGAGCGCCCGTTTGACCCCGTACGCGCGAATCTCGCCTTTCGGCCGGGACTTACTGGAGATCCACTCAGTTACAGCCAGGGCGAACTGATTGAGGCCGGATATGGTGTGCGCCCCGATCCGGCGCAGGATCCGGATGGTTACAAGGCGTGGCTGGCGGCGGCGAGGGTGCCGGCTTACAAGCTCAAGGCAGCGCCGCGGCCTTCGCTGGCGCCCCGGAGTTCGCCCCAGGCGGGTCCGGTCCATCTTTCTGCGGACCGCGTTTCTGCCGACCATTTCGGTTCATTGGAGCCGGAGGCAGTTTTCCTTTCTCCTTCAAACTACTGGACCGGCGCCTATCTCAATGGCTCTTACCAGAAGAATTCCACGTCTGCCAAAACCTACGGTTATGTCGAGAACCAGGCCGACTTCTTCGTCCCCGCGATAACTCCGAATATTCTCTCGACCAAGAACACCGCCCTTACGATTTGGAATGGGCTCGATAACGTCTTCCAGGCGATCGTCGATGTGGGCGCGAACCCGACGACCGGAGGCTATGGCATTCACCGCCAGAACTTCTATCACGATGAGCCGAAAGAGAGCATCGACAAACAGGGAGTCGACTTTAAACCAAATCAAGGCGACGAAATCTTCGTCCAGGAGTGGTATTGCGACTCCAAGGGGAATGTGAAGATGGCGGGCGGCTATGGGTGCTCGATCATGATCGATAAAACCCAGAACATCGAATGGGAGTGCGACCAGGCCAACAGCTCGCTCTGCCAGTCGTATCCGATCGAGTCGAAATACCTGACCAATGGCGCTCTTGGCCAAAGCGCCGAGTACATTATCGAAGACGACACCGGCGAGGTAAGCGGAAACTGCCCGAAAGCGACAAAGAAGACCAATTGCTATAAAGAGTGGGTCGATATTTCGCCGGTGACGATGACCGGCAGCGCACTTGTGGTTCAGGGTTCATCGTCGACGGGCAACACGGTGACGACCAGTACCGATCCGGGCGTCTTTCTGATGACCGATAACACCGCGAGCGCTCCGTACGAGTTCGGCGACAGGCATTTCCTCATCACGCTCCCCAAAGGGGCCACCAAGTGGAGCGGGTTGACGTCGAATATCAACTATTGGGACGGCAGTAACTTCGACAATCTCTCCACTCCGCAGTCGACGGATGCGCAGCCGGGAGTTATCTTCACCTGCGCCTCATGGATCGCTGTCGGACCGAACTCACGGGGGCTGAGCAATGGGACGCCTTGGACCACGGGCTGCACCGCAGCCGCCGATGGCAACAACAACGTGTACGAGATGCAGACGGGCGGCAAATGGGTCCTGATGCAGAGCGACATCGCAACCCAGCTTGCGGCATCACCGGAAGGTGACGTATGGGCGCTGAATAAGAAGGGAGACATCCTCCTCTGGAACGGCAGCAACTTTGCTGCGAACCCCACCGGCGGATGCGCCACGTCGATCGGCGTGGGTCCGAATTCGCGCGGGCTCACCAATGGAACTCCATGGATCACCGGTTGCACTGCGGCCAAAGACGGGAACTATACCGTATACCAGATGCAGACCGACGGCAAATGGGTCAAAATGCAGAGCGATATTGCAACCTCGGTTACGGTATCGCCGGAAGGCATTGCATGGGCCCTCAACAAGAAAGGACAGATCCTCTACTGGAACGGAAGCAAATTCGTTGAAAACGCCGAGGGCGGATGCGCGATCTCCATCGGGGTCGGGCCGAACTCGTTCGGACTTACGAACGGAACTCCCTGGATCATCGGCTGCACCGGCGGAGGCCTACCCTTCATCGACTTCGACGTATACCAGATGCAGACCGGCGGGAAATGGGTGGAGATGCAGAGCGACGTCGGGCTGGGGGTCGCGGTGTCACCGGAGGGAAATGCCTGGACGATCGCGTTTCCCCAGCCACTGTAGCGCGCCGACAGCCTCCCCCGAACCACTCTACCCCTCTCGAGGGATGGGATCACGAAAGCCGAAGTCAACCTGCGGCCTTCCGGCTCAACTGGAGGGCCGCATTACTCCGCTTTAGGAATCCAATTCACGCTAATCCGCTGTCTTCAACCACAGATGGGAGCCCAGCGCGATGAAGACGCCAGCGAGGAGAATTCCCCGGACAGCTCTTCGGCTTATCGCCGGATGGAGTGTGGCAACCGTAACTCTTTTCTCAGGCTGCAGCTCGATGCCGGCGCAAGCGGTGACCTATATCTACGACGCTTTGGGCCGGGTAGCCGGCGAAGTCAGTCCATCGGGCGACGCCGCCGTGTATACCTACGATGCGACCGGGAATATCACGTCGATTTCCACGATTCACAAGACTCAACTGTCCCTCATGACCATTACTCCCGGCAGCGGAGCGGTTCATTCTCCCGTGACGATTTACGGCACGGGATTCAGCGCGACGGCGTCGCAGGATACGGTCAAATTCAACGGAACCGTTGCGAAAATCTCCGCGGCCACAGCTAACTCCATTACCACCGAGGTGCCGAGCGGGGCCGCGACCGGGCCCATCGCGCTGACGACTCCGGCCGGCACAGTGGTGAGCAGAAACCCGTTCGTTGTTACCCCGAATGAAGCACCGACGATTTCATCGTTCTCGCCACCGATCGCAGCGCCGGGAGCCGCGCTGTCCATCTCCGGAACGAATTTCCAGACTGAACTGGAGACCGATTCCGTCCGGTTGAACGGAACGACCGCGGATGTTATGTCAGCCACGACGACTGCGATTCAAACTTCCGTTGCAGCAACGAGTACTTCGGGGCACATCTCCGTGTCGACTCCGTACGGGCAGGCCACCAGTTCCGGAGATTTCTACGTCCCTCCGCCGCCCTACACTCCCGGCCAGGTTGCATTCACCGGGCGCATGAAGGTGAACACGACCAGGAACATGAGCATCAACACGCAGAACGACATCGGTTTGATGATTTTCGACGAGACGAGCGGTCACCGCGTGACGGTGTCGGTGCCCAGTGGCAGCTTCGAAGGCTGCGCGCTGGATATCTCCATCCTCAGCCCCAGCGGAGTGACCGTCGCTTCTACCGGGACGAGTTGCCTGGAGCCCGGCATTGTGACTACGCCGGTTCTGACGGAAACGGGAACCTACACCATCCTTGCCGATGGCAGCACCGGCAGCGCGCCGATGAGACTGTATGACATTACCCAGGATTTCTTGGCGCCCATTGCAGTCAACGGCCCCGCCATGACCGCAGATCTCACAATTCCCGGGGAAGAGGCCCGATTGACCTTTACGGGAAAGACCGGTGAGAACATCAGCGTGAACCTTACGCCCAACGGAACATTTCAGGCTTGCAGCCTGAACCTGACAATCCTCAACCCGGATGGATCGACGCTGAATTCGACCACCTGTGTGGGAGAAGCACAACTCATCTCGCAAGTCGTGCTTCCCATGAACGGGAGTTACACCCTGCTGTTCACCTCAACCGACGCCACGACCGGCACCATCGCCGTGAACCTATACAGCTACGTGAATGTCACAGGAACGATCACTGTCGGCGGCCCGCCCGTCGGCATCAATCTCACCACGCCAGGGCAGATTGCCAATCTCACCTTCAGCGCAACCAGCGGGCAGAGCGTGATTGTGAATGGAATTGACAGTACCGCCGGTTGTCTCTCGGACAACATTTACCAGGGCGCGACGACTGTGTCCCAAGATGACGAGTGCGGCACAAGCTGGAGCGCGTCCTCGGTAGAGCTGCCGCATACAGGCAAGTACACGCTTTCGATTGTCCCATTCAATCCGCCCTATACGGGGAGCCTGAAGGTGCAGTTAAGTAAACCGTGACGCCGTGGAGAGTGCGAAATGAGAATCTCGTCGATGCGCAGCCTTACCCTGGGCCTGATATGCGGGATGGCTCTGCCGATGGCCATTGGCGTCGCCCAGGGAGCCGATGCCGTTCCCGGGCGATCTTCAACGCTGCTGCCGGACGGTCGACTTCTGCTGCTCGGAGGCGAGCGCTCAGGCGTCTCGCAGGCCGCTGCAATCGTGGAGAACCCGCGAGACGGCGCGCAATCGTTGCTTCCGGGCGGGCTGAAGCAAGCGCGCGCGTGGCACTCGGCAACGATGCTGCCGACCGGATCCGTCCTCGTGCTGGGCGGCTTGGGCGAGGACGGCCGATTTCTCGGCTCTCCGGAAGTTCTCGACCCGGTGACGGGAACCTCGTCTCCATTCCAGATGCCCGGCTTCGATCCCCGCGCATTTCACACCGCGACCTTGCTAACCGATGGCCGCGTTCTGATCGCCGGGGGACGCTCGCAGAGCGGCCAGGTTCTCGACACTCTTGTGCTGTGGGACTACCGCACGAACCTGGTGACGCCAATCGACGGTGGAATGAAAGTCGCGCGCGAGAAACATAGCGCGACATTACTTCCCGATGGCCGCGTTCTCTTCGGTGGAGGGGTCGATTCGCACGGCGCGCTTCTAGAAAGCAACGAAATCTTCGATCCCGAGTCGGAAGAGACAACCCTGCAACCGACGAGAGCTCCGGAGGAGACCGCGGAGCCCCCTCTGCGACTCGAAGTTTCGCTGCCGCAGGACGGCGCCGCAGAGGTCGCTCTCGACGGCATCTTCACATTTCGCTTTTCCCGTCCTTTGGATCCGCGGACGGCAAATCGACACACGGTGACGTTCGCAGGTCCAGATGGCGCTGTGCCGGCCAACGTCGTGCCAGCAGAAAGTGGAATGCTGCTGTTCGTGGTTCCAGAGACCGGTCTTTTGCCGGCAACGGAGTATCAAATCACTCTGTCGGGTCTCGAGTCCGGCACGGAAGATCTGCCGGACACCACACTGTCATTCACCACGGCCGATTTCCTGCTGGCTGCGCCCGGCCTGGGATTCGACATCGCGGAAGTATCGGCAGCAGGCGACAGCAGTGTGCTGTCTGCCGACCGAAATCTGCCCGCGCTCGTGGCGCAGGATGGCGTGACTGCGTTGAGCGGCCAGGTGCTGCGGATCGACGGCTCGCCGCTGATGAATGTGACCCTGAGCATCGGAGGTGAGTCCGCCAAGACCGACGCATCCGGACGCTTTCTTCTGTCTTCAGTTCCCGATGGGCATCAGGTTCTGGTCATTGACGGCACGACGGCGAGCACGGCCGCGGCCGCTTTCGGTGTCTTCGAAGCCGGACTGGAATTGGAAACCGGAAAAACCAACATCCTTCCTTACACCATCTGGATGACGAAGCTCGACACGGCTCACGTCGCAACGATATCTTCTCCCACGAAGACCGAGACTGTTTTGACCAATCCACTTCTGCCCGGGCTCGAGCTGCATCTTCCGCCCAGCGCAGTAATCTACGACCGGAACTGGAAACCTGTAACCAGGATCGGAATTACGCCGATCCCACTCAATCGCCCGCCCTTCCCGCTGCCCAACGTTCACGTCCCGATTTACTTTACCATTCAGCCCGGCGGCGCCTGGATCACCGTTCAGGATCCCAAAGAGCCGCAGGGCGGCTGGCTCGTCTATCCGAATACCTACCATTCCGCTCCCGGAACCCGCTACGACTTCTGGAATTACGACGCAACGGGAAAGGGATGGTATATCTATGGCCACGGCACGGTAACTCCCGACGGCAAATCGATCGTTCCCGATCAAGGCGTCCTGATTTATGGATTCACCGGCGCGATGGTCGGATCGCCTGACCTCGCTCCTTTTGGCGGACCCGCTCCCGGAAATACTTCCTCGGACGATGGTGATCCGGTCGACTTGGGCACGGGACTTTTTGTCCTGAACACGACCGATTTATATATCCCCGATACCATCCCCATCACTCTTAGGAGAACCTACCGCCAAAACGACACGATCTCGCGCGCCTTCGGGATCGGAAGCACCCACATTTACGATATCTTTCTTATCGGCGACACCAGCCCCTGGACCTATGTCGATCTGGTGCTGCCCGACGGCAGCCAGATTTACTTCCCTCGAATTTCTCCTGGAACGTCATACGACGATGCCGTGTATCAAAACACGTCCGGGTCCACCGTCTTTTATGGCGCAACGATGAGCTGGAATGGCAATGGCTGGAACATGGTGCTGAAAGACGGAACCACCCTGATCTTTCCCGACGGCATTTTAGCGAGCGATCCTCAGCAGGCTGCCTTGCTTGGGATCATTGACCGCAATGGAAACACGGTCCAGTTAGCGCGAGACTCCTCATCGAATCTGCTTTCCATTACCTCGCCGAGCGGTCGCTGGATCGACTTTACTTACGATTCGTCCAACCGGGTCATCCAGGCTGAGGATAACCTCGGCCGCGCAGTCACGTATGCGTACAATGCCGCCGGCTCTCTGGCAAGCGTTGTCGATGCATCCGGCAAAACAACCTCGTATACCTATGACGCCAACAACAACATGCTCTCTCTTACCGATGC
>JASHTH010000047.1 GCA_030040655.1 Acidobacteriaceae bacterium
GACGACGACGAGCTGGCGCGCATCCGCAACAAGGAGATCGGCTTCGTCTTCCAGACGTTCAACTTGCTGGCTCGCGCCACCTCGCTGCACAACGTCGAGCTTCCGCTGATCTATAACGGCACCCCCTCCGCGGAGCGCCTCGCGCGCGCCAAGCAGGCCCTCACCGATGTGGGTCTGGAATCGCGCATGAATCACAAGCCCAACGAGCTCTCCGGCGGCCAGCGCCAGCGCGTCGCCATCGCCCGGGCCCTCGTCAACCGGCCTTCGATCATCCTGGCCGACGAGCCGACCGGCAACCTCGACTCCAAAACCGGCAATGAAATTATGGCGCTCGTCGACCAGCTCCACGCCCACGGCAACACCATCGTGCTGGTCACCCACGAAGCCGATATCGCCGACTACGCGCATCGCGTGGTGCACCTCCGCGACGGCCAGATCGCCTCCGACGAGCCGTCGAAGCGGTTCCGGGGCCGGTAGAGCTGCCGACTGGCGGGATCGCCGGCTTCGAGGTGATGTCAAAACCAAGAATTGACATCAAGCTACCTCTAGCGTAGCCTTGAGAGCATGGCTCGGGTCCCGTTCACGTTGCGCATCGACGAGCGGGAGCGCGCGGCTCTCGAAGATTTAAGCAGGATCGAAGGCCGGCCCGTAAACCAACTGCTCAATGAGGCGGTGAAGAGCTTCCTCATGCGCCGGCGACCCACGGAGCGGACGCTGGAAGAGAATCTCGCACGCCTTCGTGCTTATCGTAAGCGCGATCCTCACTTTCGCAGGGCGATCGATGCTTTCGTCGAATCGGAGGCGAGCCTCGACGATCCAGTGGAAGGCGAGCAGGTCGAAGGCGAACTCGAAGAAGGTGTACCCAAGCAAGTCCCACACCTCACCTTGCGGGAGCGCCAGGTTTTGGATCTAATTCGCGAGGCTCGATCGAACCGCGAAATCGCCGGTCAGCTCGGCATCGACGAGCGCACAGTCAAGGCGCATGTCGGCCGCCTGATTCGCAAGACCGGCGCCGAGAGCCGCGTTGAGCTTTCCTTGCGCGCTGGCGGGCCTGCCCAGAGCCGGATTCGCGAGCTACTTGGTGCCTGACTGGGACGAGGATAGCGCCCGGCTGCGCAAGAGCCTCGCCCGAATACTGGACGAAATCGTACGCGACGCGGAGAAACGTAAGCCTTTGTCTGTCGAGACGGCGAGGCGCTGGCATGCCCTTCTCATGCGGGGCCTGACGGTTCCCGATGAGCGTTTCACCGGGGCGTTTCGAGGAGAACGCGGTCTCGAGCTCATCCAGGTGAGGGTCGGCGCGCGGTATGGAGCGTCGGCGGCAAATGTCGCCGCAGAACTGGGAGAATTCGAAAACAGACTTCAGAAGCTCGTAGCTCAACTGGATTCAACCATTCTGATCGGTGAGGAGCCGGATGCGGATCAGCTCGCCGCCATCGTCGATCTCTGCGCATGGGTCCACGCAGAGTGGATACGCATTCATCCCTTTGCGAATGGAAACGGACGAACGGCGCGCCTGTGGGCCAACTGCCTTGCGATTCGCTACGGGCTTCCACCGTTCATTTGCTTGCGGCCTAGGCCCGACCTTGGCTATGCCGAGGCCGGCGCCAAAGCCATGGGTGGCGACTGGAAGCCAACAGCGAGCGTATTCCGCCGGCTTCTGAATGCGTTTCTTGCGGAGTAATGATCGCGCCTGAGGCCGACGGTCGAGACCATCGTGCTGGTCACCCACGAAGCCGATATCGCCGACTATGCGCATCGAGTGGTGCATCTCCGCGACGGCCAGATCGCTTCCGACGAGCCGTCGAAGCGGTTCCGGCGATAGGCGAGCTGCGAACGACAGCGACAAGCTCTATGGAACATCAAGAGCTTTGCGGGAATGTGCAATGCGTTAAAGTCGATTCGTCGACGGCCGGGACATTTCCACCCTATTCTCGCGATGCCGGACGTAGGTCACAGCTGGTAACTTCCGCGTTGCCGGTAATACGCCCGGAGCACGAGCCCCGTGCAGGACGTATCCACTCAAGGCAAGGGTCGCACGTCGTGCCTAGCCACAGTCACCAATAAGGTTTGCGTCGACATGAGCCTTTTGGTAGCGACTTTACGCATTATGCGAATAGGATGGAATGGATGATAGCGCGCGATTCAAGCATCTTGCCTTTCCCAGCTTATTCAGGCGGGTAGGGAGAACAGCACTGTTCGGGTCTTTGACAAGGCTATGCCCTTTGATTGGCTTCCCGCTGGCCTGGGTGGTTGTATTCATATGGTGACCAACGCTCTTTTCCATCACTGAAACGGCGTCCCCAGCCACGATCCCGGGAGGTCATGCGCGATGCTGCAAGAAAGCCTGACACCAATCGCTTTGCTCGACTCGATAAAGCCGAAACAGAAAAACAGACCGCAACGCTTCAGCCGAGCTCGCCGGGTGGTAGCAGCTTCCCCGGCTGTGGCGGCGGCGCTGTGCTGCCTCGCCTGCTGGATGGCGCTTCGTGCAGACGCGCAGAGCGCAGTGGCCACAGCGACGGAGTCAGTTCCAGCCATGAGCGCGGGGACCGCACCAAGCCTGGTGCGCTGGAGCGGCAGCTTGCCGGAGGCAGCGGGACAGATGGTCCAGGTGCGATTTGCACTGTACGAGGACCAGGCCGGAGGGCTTGCGCTGTGGAATGAGACCCAGACCGTGAAAGTTGGGGCCGATGGGCGCTACTCCGTGTTGCTGGGTGCGACCAGCGCCGAAGGCCTGCCGCAGGCACTGTTTCAAGCAGGCGAGGCGCGATGGATAGAGGCAACGCCAGTCGCAGACTCAGGCGGCGAAACTGCCGGCGCGCGCCCGCGGAGCCTGTTGGCGGCGGTTCCATACGCTTTCAAGGCAGTGGATTCGGAGACTCTGGCCGGCCGCGAGGCGTCGGACTACGTGACGCGCGAAGAGTTGCAGTCAGCGGTTGCGGCGGCCGTGCCAGCCACCGCGCAACCGAACCCTGAGACCAATTCAACGCTCACCGGCTCCGGAACCAAAGGCTACGTGCCGCTGTGGACGGGCGACACCCTGCTGGGCGACTCGGTCATTGCCGAGTCCGGATCCAGGGTGGGCATTGGCACAGCCACGCCAGCCGCGAAGCTGGACGTGAATGGAGCCAGCACGCTGCGAGGAACGGTCAGCCTTCCGGCAACCGTGGCAACCGCGAAGGCAGGGGTCAATTCGCCTTCTCTGGAGTTGGGAGCGAGCGTCTTTTCAAGTACGGCGAGCGCCGCCGTGGCCAAGAACTTCGCGTGGAGGGCCGTGAGCGCCGGCAACAATACGGGTTCGCCGACGGCCAACCTGGAATTGCTCTTCGGCTCGGGATCCGCGCCGCCCACGTCCACCGGGCTTTCCATCGCGCCGAACGGGCAGATCACCTTTGCCGCCGGACAGACGTTCCCTGGCGGCGGAGGCGGATCCATAACCGATATCGTGGCGGGCACCGATCTGACAGGCGGCGGCGACACGGGCAAGGTCACGCTCAAACTGGACACGACCAAGGTTCCGCAGTTGGGCACCGCCAACGTCTTCACCGCCGCCCAGACCATCGATGCCAACCTGATACTGCCGGCAACCACGAGCGCCAACGC
>JASHTH010000342.1 GCA_030040655.1 Acidobacteriaceae bacterium
CTGCAGGCTGCGCGGGCCCGCAGGACGCACTCCGCGGATGAACTGGTTCGGTCGATCTTTGACGCCATGGATGGCTTTTCCGAAGGCGTCCAGATGGACGACGCGACCGTGGCGGTCTTGCGAGCGGACTGAGCGACATCCAGCGCGCCGGCTGGATCAGCTTACCGGCATCGGCGGACTGTCGAACGGCAGGACGAAACGGAACACGGTGCCCTTTCCCAAGGCGCTCGAAAACCGAATCGATCCGTTGTGCTTTTCGATGATGTTCGCAACGACCCAATTCAGACGCAGAGTCTCGGCGTGTACTGCAACCAGCGCAAAATCGGCGTGTCACGGATCCACGAATCGAAAACGGGGTCGAGGCGGGTTTCAAGATCGATATCTCGTGCGCCCGGGGCTTTGTTCTTCGTCCCACTCCTCCTGATCCAGCTCCGCGACCGCGGCCGCCCCGCCTCTGCTGGGCGGACGGCGCAAAGGCGCCATGCGATAAGCGTACGGATCCTCGGGTTCGGTGGGTTCGCTCCAGGGCATCAAGAAGCGTTTTACGCGGATCAGAAGATCTCGCATGGAGACCCTCGGGCGTCTGCGGTTGCCCTTCATTGCGCCTCCGATTCACTGCGCATGGCGAAAAATAATCTTGAAACGATTTTACTCCGGTAGCGAACAAAAGAATTCGGCGGGAGAGAGACGGGATGGGTGTCGAACATCGTGGACACTCGCCCGGATGGCGGTCCCCACCTGAGACCGGCTCACCCCTGGCTGACCAATACGCCGAAGTCACTGATTTTCGCCTGGGTGCCGTTGGTCCGGTTCCACTTCTGTCCCGGCTTCGGCTGGTAGACAAGTGGCGGATCGAGCGGGTATTCGGCCTCGAAGTTGTACTTCTTGCCGTTATGCGGCTCCCAGTTGCTCTTGCGGAAGAAGAAGACCCATTTCCCCTTGGATTGCCGGACGCCTTTGATCAACAAATAGGCGGCGCCGGGAATGTTCTGCCAGGTGACCTTTTTGTCCACGCTGTATTGATACCACTGCTGCGCAACATTTTCGCCCGCCACCCAGGGAAAGGCGCACACGAGTTTCGGCGGCTTGATCGAATGGTCGTCGCGTCCCATGCCGGCCGTGGCACTGTCGCTTTCGCCCCAATAGAACTGCATGTCGTTGGGCATGGCGCCGTTGAATGGCGGGCTCTGCTGCGAAGTGCGGAATTGCACGAACTCACGCGTAGCCACTTGCGAAAGCGACTTCATGTCCCCGGTTGTGCTCTTCCACTTGAAGTCGAAGACATGATGCAAGGAACCAGGCGACAGAATCACCAGCTTGTCCTGGCCCGCGTGGTCCAAACCGACATAAGCAAACTCGCCCTGATCGAACCGGACAAAGTGCATGGACGGATCGCAAGGCCGGCCGCAGATGGCGAGGCCGGCGGCCTTTAGCACGTCCAATGCCGCCGCGTATTTTTGCTGGCGATCTGCGGGGATGTGGAAGATCAGTTCCTGCAACTTCTGCATTTTCGCCGGATCCGCATTCACCGTCGCCTGGGGTCCGAGTTCCTTGAAAAGCGGATCGAGCGAACTGGCGAAAAACCGGCCCAGATGTTTATTCACTTTTTCTGCCTCATCACGAAACTTCGCCGCGTTGATCATCGCCATCGTTTTCATCCCCTAAGACAACCTTCGCCAAGAGCGCGCCGACGGTTCCTGATTCTGATGCGTCCGCCCGGCGATATCAGGATGCACAAACACATTCGTGCGCCCAGGAACCAGCGAGGTTGTGAAGTAATTCCTTCCGGATTGCGCCGATAGTAGCGTTGGCGCCGGCCTCTGTCAAATCAAGCGACTGTTGCGGCGGGCGTACCCACTTCGTTTTCGGACAGCGCGGATGGATGCCGGCAAACCGGTTCACTCATCGAGAGAGGTCGATCTTCGCCTGCACGACCTTGTTCTGGCGGTCCGTTTCATCCCAGCAGCGAATCCACAAACTCGCCCGGCGAAAACTCGAGCAGGTCTTCCATCTTCTCGCCCACCCCGGAGAAGCGCACCGGCAGGTTGAGCTCGCGGGCAATGGCGACCGCGATGCCACCTTTGGCCGTGCCATCGAGCTTGGTGAGCACGATGCCGGTAACGCCGGCAGACGCGGTGAAGAGCCGCGCCTGCTGCAGGCCGTTCTGGCCCGTGGTCGCGTCCATCACCAGAAGAACTTCGTGCGGCGCGTCGGGAATGAGCCGCGCGGCGGTGCGGCGCATCTTGTCGAGCTCGTCCATCAGGCCGGTCTTGGTGTGCAGCCGGCCGGCAGTGTCGACATAGAGATGGTGAATGCCGCGCGCCTTAGCCGCGCCAATCGCATCGAAGAGCACCGCCGCCGGGTCGCCGCCCTGGCGCGTCTTGATCATTTCCACGCCCGAGCGCGAGGCCCAGATTTCCAGCTGCTCGATCGCCGCGGCGCGAAATGTATCCGCGGCACACAGCAGCACGGAGTGCCCTTGCCCGCGGCTCCAGGCGGCGAGCTTGCCGCTGGTCGTGGTCTTGCCCGTGCCGTTGACGCCCACCAGAAACGTCACCTTGGGCGGAGAGGCCGGCTCCGCGACTGGGCGTTGCGGAGCCTCGAGAATCGTCCGCAACTGCTCCTTGAGCAGCGAGCGCAGCTCTTCGCCGCCGGCGATATCCTGGCGGCGGGCTCGCTCGCGCAGCGCATCGAGAATGGCCGTCGTGGTGGGCACGCCGAGATCGCTCGCCAGCAGCGCGTTCTCGAGCTCCTCGAGCGCCTGCTCATCGACCGCGCGGGTCATCGCGACGATGCCTTCGATCCGCGACGAGAACGACTCGCGCGTGCGCGAAACGGCCTGCTTCATGCGGTCGAAGAAGCCGCGTCTCTCCGGCTCAGCCTCCGCCTGCGCCAGCGCTTTATCGCGCTCCTCGTCGAATAGCTTGATAATCTCCACGCTCCTCAAGTTTAGAGCATTCGGCGGTTCGCCTCGTGCGCAGCGCGGTCGTCAAGAGAGAACGATTCGACACGACCAAATGCGACTCCAGAAAGTAAATCTCAACGAAATCGATCTTTGTGATTCGGGCGCTTGGTTCTTGTCGCTCCGGCTTGCGAGAATGCTCTAGTCAAAGGGACCGAACGCGGCATTACCAAAGCAGAGCCATCAATCCGGCTCACCGCACAGAGGGAACTCTATGAGCAAAGTGAGAGTATTGGTCGGGACGCACAAAGGCGCATTCATTCTTTCCTCCGACGGCAAGCGCAAAAACTGGGAGATCAGCGGGCCGTTTTTCGCCGGCTGGGAGATCTATCACATGAAGGGCTCGCCGGTCGATCCCAACCGCATTTTTGTTTCGCAAACCAGCGGCTGGTTCGGGCAGATCATCCAGCGCTCCGACGACGGCGGCAAGACATGGACCGTCCCGGGAGGCGAGAAGGTGCCAACCCCGGGCCCGGAGCCTCCAGCGCCCAGCAATAAATTCGTCTACGACACCTCTGCCGAGACCGGCGCGCCGCTGACCACGCACCAGTGGTACGACGGCACGCAGCATCCCTGGGAGTTCAAGCGGGTGTGGCACCTGGAGCCGTCGCTCACCGATGCGGAGACCGTTTATGCGGGCGTGGAAGACGCCGCGCTGTTTCGCTCGACTAACGGCGGAACGTCGTGGCACGAGTTCGCGGGTCTGCGCGGCCACGGCACGGGCCCCAAGTGGCAGCCCGGAGCGGGCGGCATGTGCCTGCACACGGTCATTCTCGATCCGGTCGATCCGGGCCGCATCTTCATCGCCATCTCCGCGGCCGGCGCCTTTCGCACCGACGACGGCGGCAAGAGCTGGAAGCCGATCAACAAAGGCTTGCGTTCGCAATACATTCCCGACCCCACCGCCGAAGTGGGCCATTGCGTGCACCATATCGCCATGAGTCCAAAGAAGCCCGGCGTGCTCTTCATGCAAAAGCACTGGGACGTGATGCGCTCCGACGATGCCGGCGACAACTGGCACGAAGTGAGCGGCAACCTGCCCACCGATTTCGGCTTCGCCATCGATGTGCACGCGCACGAGCCGGAGACGCTCTACGTCGTGCCCATCAAGAGCGACTCGGAGCATTTTCCCATGGACGGCAAGCTCCGCGTCTACCGCAGCCGCAGCGGCGGCAACGAGTGGGAAGAGCTATCGAAGGGACTGCCCGAGAAGGACTGTTACGTAAACGTGCTGCGCGACGCCATGGCCGTGGACAAGCTGGACGATTGCGGCATCTATTTCGGCACCACGGGCGGCCAGGTCTACTGCTCGGCCGATTCGGGCGACACGTGGGCGCCGATCGCGCGCGATCTTCCCGCCGTCTTCTCGGTGGAGGTGCAAACTCTGCCATGACGGAGCCGATGTCGAGTCCGGATGGCGCGGTGCGGTCCATTCGCGTGGTTCTGCCGCAGCATCTGCGCGCCCTGGCGAAGGTGGGCACCGAAGTCACGCTCCACGTGGGCGCGCCGGTCACGCTGCGGGCGGTTCTCGATGTGCTCGAAGCGCGCTATCCCATGCTGTGCGGGACCATCCGCGATCATGTATCGCAGCAGCGGCGTCCGTTTCTGCGCTTCTTCGCGTGCGAAGAGGATCTGTCGCACGACTCCCCCGACGCGCCGCTGCCGGAGCCGGTTGTGAATGGAAACGAGCCGCTGCTGATTATCGGGGCGATCGCCGGCGGGTTCCGGTGATTCAGATTTCCGGGAGGTTCGGGAAAAGCACGCAGCGACGCAGGCACCTCGCGGGCTGAAGCCCGCGAGATTGGAAAGAAGTGAGGGATTTGGTTCGGCGCGGCTAAAGCCGTGCCCTTTCAAAGCGTCGACCTTTTCCGAAGTTCATTGGGGCGCGTCGGAACGACAAAGTCACTTGAAAACTCTGGCCATCGCGGCGCCGGCTTCGGCGTCCTCGACGACGAGGTAGGTGCGAATATCCAGGAACTCGGCCCAACGGGCGGCGCCTTCATAGAGAGCGGCTGAGTTGTTGGTTTCGTACAGACTGAATCCCACGCTGATATCGACGCTGTGCCAGCGGCCGTGCAAAGTCACGCCTTCGCGTGGCGCGGCTTCTCCAGCAAGGAAACGGTGCACTGCTTCCCGCGTGGCTCCGGGCTTGAGAGACCAGGTTGACATGACTTTCATCGTCTTCATCCTCCATTTCGATTGATCTTTTGGGGAAGTTTTTCCCGGGGATTTCCTGGGTGCGGCGATTATAGGGCAGTTTAGGAAACGATGTAGCCGGAGAAAAATCGCCGAGTCGACGCGACCAGCCCCGGGGTCCCCAACGACATGTGTTCGTCGTCAGGATGGGACCAGCAGGGAGCGGCGACCTCGGGCAAGGTTCAAGCGGAGTCACCATTTCCTAAGCTGCCCAAGAGCAAGCGAAGAAACCATTGCGGCAAAGAAAATTGCCCACGGAGCCGGTCTTTTGAGCTCCGTGGGCGTTGGTCGATTTACGTTGAGTTATTGTAGAAGCGATTCAGAGTGCTCCCAACTACGCACTCCGAATCGATTGTCTCGCCGGCAGCGCGGCAGCCAACTACATTCGACGAGTTTCGCGAGCCGTGGAACCTAGTTATGAAACACGGCCCGTTCTTTCTGTTTTCCACTTGGCGGAGAGTAAAACGAAATCGCTCTGAAGGTCCCGCACCGTGGGCGCCCCACCCTTGCGGCGCGTCGCCGCGGCAACTTTTTGCCGCAAGGGTGAGAGGAACCGATCTACGCCGTCCAACCTTAGTCGAGCGCGTCGACGTAACGGCCGATCAGAATCGTTTCGCCGTTCACCGGATTCTTGATCAGCAGGCCCACAACGCGCACCAGATCGCCGCCATGGATTTGGCCAAGGCCGGTGTAGCCGTAACGGAACGCTGTAACGCCGGTGAGATAGACGTTGATGGTTTGCGGAATGAGCTGGCCGGCGAAGCCGTCGACCTTCATCTGGAACGTGTCCTTGACTGGATGTACGCTACCGTCGACAACCGTGCCGACATAGCCCCAATCGCGAAGCGTGACGCGCTTCACGGTGACGCCATCCGGGTTGGCCGCGCCGCTCGCCGGTCCGCCCACGCCGATACTCTGGCCGGGCAACAGCGCATCGGCGTTGAAGACCAGCGTGCTCAGCGCCGTAGGCAGCTTATGCTTGTTCCAGCGAATGAAGTACTTGTCGGTGTCGCTCAGATCGATCGTTGCTATCTCGCCCAGAGTCAGCCCGGTCGTGGAGGGCAGCAGGCCGCGCACATAAAGGTCGAAGCTGGACGCCGCGCCCGACGACGGCGTGACGAAGGTCGCCAGGCCGCCCGCATAGAAGCCATTCTGCGAGAGGATGGTGATCTCACTCGCGGTGATGGTCGAAGTGGCGCGGGTGAGCATGCCGGAGATTTGAACGATGGTGCTCGAGTTCAACTCGCTCAGCGTGGCGCCGCCATCCCACTGCGTGTTGCCGGTGGTGTCGATGGTCCAGAATCGGCCGTGCGGTCCCTGCACGACGAACGTCTGATTTGCCGGGTCGACACTGACGACGCCGGTGTCGAACTCATCGATAAACGCGCCGGGCGCATCGGGGCCAACCACGGTGATATTGAAGACCGGATCGACGGTGCCGGTGATGTTCCCGTCGACCACCTGGATGGACTTGTGCAGATCGAAGTCCAGGCGGATGCCGACCGGCTCGGCTTGGCTGACCGTAAACGAATGCGCGAACTTCTTGGTGATGGTGTAGGTCGTCAGCGTCGGAGTGATGTAGTTGATTGTCGGCGGATTGCCAGCCGAGGAGAGCAGATAACCAAGGCTGGGGTTCTGACCACTCGGGCTCTGACCAATGGTGACCACAAGCTCGTTGTAGTCGCCGACCGGGACAGAGTTAATGTCGATCAGGGTTTGCAGGCCGTTGAAGCGAGCAAAGTCGATGGTGGCCGGGCTGCTCAGTAACGGCTGGCTTGTGCTCGTCGTCGTATCGACCGCATCAATGCTTTGAATCTGCACTGAGAACGAAGCCACGGCGGCAAGGGGCGTGTCTGTTCCGACGACAAAGGTCTCGCCTTTCTGGGTGGTGGCAGCCGGCGTAGCGGCCTGGGCAATGCTCGCGCCAGCCAATGTGGCGAACGCCGCGAGCGCAACAAGTGAAGCACGAAGCGAGTTGCAATTGTTCCTCATCATCCTGTCCCATCCTTTTCCGCAATAAGTTAGTCAGTTGGATGAATGCATGCCGGCGCCGGCCGGCGTGCATTGCTTCATGGCAGAAAACGACCGCGGCAACGAATCGCCGGAATCCACTTGTCAAAGTGAGCCGGCTGTATTTTCTGAATTTCGATACAACAATGAATCTAAGTGCCGTTCCCGGGCACGCTCCGCGGAGAGCTGTCGCCATGAGTCACGGTTGGCGGTACATGGGGCCGATGGACCTGAGCTTTCTCGCCGCCACACGCGTAGACACCAAACTCTAAGAATGGTTGCGGGGATAAGAAAAAAAAACCATGACCTTTTCGTGGTAAATCCGTCGCATGGTCCCGTGCAAAGGCGAGTTCGCCTTCTTCGCGGTGACCTCTTTGCTATTACCTATCTCCTTCGTTGTAATCGCAGAGGTCGACTTCGAGGCTCCAAATTACTTATGTAACGATAGAGGCTCCACAGTCCTGAGCCCGGTTTCGGGCCTCCGTCAAGGTAGCTCTTTCTTGAGGAAACTAGGGCAGTTTAGGAAATCATGCAGCCGAAGAGAAATCGCAAAGTCGACGCGACCAACCGGGGTCCCCAGCGACATGGGTTCGTCGTTGGGGCAAGGCCAACAGGGAGCGGCGACCTTGGGCAACGTCCAAGCGGACACACGAGTTCCGAAACTGCCCTGGTTCAGAGATTCTCTAAGCGAACTCCCATCGGCGGGCCAACCGGCGCGCAATGGCGAAAAGCGCGACCGCGGCCGAGAGAAGCACCGTGACTTGCGGCCACAGCGTGCTGACGGGCTGGTCGTACCAAAAGACCTTGGTGAAGCCATCGATGGCCCAGGCGTTGATCGTCCACAGGCCGGCGCGCTTCAGCGCGTCCGACATCAAGACACGCGGAAACATGCTGCCGCCGATGGCTGACATGGTGAGAATGAGGAGCGTGGAAAGCGCGCCGAGCTGCGCCCGCGTATGGCAGACGCTGGCCAGCAGCATGCCGAACGCGGCCACGGCCAGCGCCGTGCAAACTCCCATCACGGCAAATCCGGGAATATGGCTGAAGAAGTCCACTTTGAAGACAGCCCACGCGAACAGATACATGACCGTGAGCTGCACAAATGCGAGCAGGGTGTTGAAGAGGAGCTTGCCGGCCAAGAGACCTGTCATATTGATGTGCGAACTGAGCACGCGATCGAGCGTGCCGTTTTCGGATTCGTCGAGCAGCGAACCGGCCGAGCCGGAGGCGGTGAAGAGCAGGAACATGACGCCGATGGCCGCGGCGTAAAACGAGACCATGGGATTGTTCTTGTTTTCGCCAACCACCGCGCGTTGCTCGACGCGAATCAGTCCATCGAATCCTTGCGAGGAGCCGGGGTCCGCCGCCCGGCCGTCGAGGATCTGCCGCAGATCATCGAGGTTATCGGCCATGCGCTTGCGCTGTTCCGGCGTGAAGGCGCCAATGTATTCCTCGGTGTATTTCATCCCTTGCTCGGCCAAATCGAGCGGCATCGAGGTCATGGCGGCCTTTTGCAGCAGGCCGCTCACCATCTGCGGCGCAATGTTGTCACTGGCGTCGTTGAGCATTTCAATCTGCGTTCCGGCAGCATTGGGTCCGAAGGAGATGGGATGGGCGCCGAATCCCTGGGGGATGATCAGCGCGACGGAGACGTCTCCGGCCTTGACCGCGGCCTCAGCCGTGGCGGCGGTATAAGGTTGCGGCACGGGCGCGCCCTTGCGCGCCGGGGGAGCCGTTCTCACGTTCAGCGATTCCTCGCGTTCCAGTCCGGCGACCAGATCGCGCGAAGCCGGGCTGCGATCTTCGTCGACCACAATGAGCGAGACTTTGGGCGTGGAAGTGCGATTCGAGCCGAAGATGATGGCGAAGATGGCGAAAAACGAAATGGGCAGGATGAAGCTGAGCGCCAGCGCGGCGCGGTCGCGGCGCAGCGCGGTCATGGCGGTGCGAAAAATGGGCAGGATCAATCGCGCAACTCCCTTCCGGTCAAGTGCAGGAATACCGATTCCAGGTTGGGGCGGCGCAGCGAAACGTCGACGAGTTCGAATCCCGCTGCCGATGCGGCTTCAAGCAGCGCGCCGATTTCGGACGGACGATCGGCGGAGAACTCCGCCGTCGCTTCCTTCATGCGTCCGCCGCGCGACTCCACCCAAGCGCGCACTGCGTCGGCCGGGCCGGCGAAGCGCGCCACCATCTGGCTGCGCTCGCCGAACGAGGCGCGCACCAGCCCTTCCTTGGCATCGAGTGCAATGATGCGGCCGCGATCGACGATGGCGATGCGGTCGCAAAGCCGCTCGGCTTCTTCCATGTAGTGGGTGGTGTAGATGATCGTCATCCCCTGCGCGCGTAGGGCCTCGATCATTTCGAAGATGCGGTTGCGCGACTGCGGATCGACGCCGACGGTGGGCTCGTCGAGCAGCACGAAACGTGGGTGGTGGATGAGCCCGGCGGCCATGTTGAGCCGGCGCTTCATGCCGCCGGAGAGATTGCGCGTCAATTCGCCGGCGCGGTCTTGGAGCGATGCCCAGTGGAGACACCAGGCGACCGAATCCTCCAGCTCTTTGCCCCTCATCCCGTTATACCGGCCGAAAGAGCGCAGGTTTTCGCGCGCGGAGAGGCGCGGATAGAGCGCAAGCTCTTGCGGCACCCATCCCAGCGCCGCGCGGGCTTGGCGCGATCCAGCGGCGAAACCGAAGACGGCGACCCGGCCGGAGTCGGGAATCACGCGGCCCGCCACGGCGCGAATCAGCGTGCTTTTGCCGGCGCCGTTCGGCCCCAGCAAGCCGAAGCACTCGCCCGCGCGCAGTTCCAGCGAGATGCCATCGACCGCGGTCACGATTCCGAACCGCTTGACGAGCGATTCCACCACGAGCGGCGCGGCGGCGACTTCAACGAGCGTGGCTTCGGCGGTCGACATGTTCCGGGTCCTATGGGCGAACCGATGAAGCCATCGTATACCCTTCGTGCTCACCCAACCTATCGCCGCGCTCAGCCGGCGCAAGCGTATAATCGGGCTGATGGCGACTGGCGCACCGACTTTGCCCGACGACTCCGCACAAGCTGCGCCGGAAACTCCGCCTGCCATCGATCCCGCGACCACGGCAAAACTGAGAGCGTTGGAAATGCGCCTGGAGCAGTTGGACAGCCTCATGGTCGCTTATTCCGGCGGTGTGGATTCAGCCTATCTCGCCGCGACTGCGCATCGCGTTCTTGGCAAACGCATGCTGGCCGTGCTCGCCGACTCGCCCAGCCTGGCGCGCCGCGACCTGGAACAAGCTTGCGAGTTTGCGCGCGCGCTTGAAATGCCGCTGCGCGTCATCGCCACCGAAGAGCTCGACCGCCCCGAGTATCGGCGCAACGATGCCGACCGCTGCTTCCATTGCAAGGACGAGCTCTTTACCGTGATGGGGGCACTGGGCGAGAAGCTGGGATTTGCCAACATCGCTTATGGCATGAACGCCGACGATACGCGCGATTTTCGCCCCGGTCAGCGCGCCGCCAGGGAGCATGAAGTGCTTGCGCCAATGGCTGAGGCAGGACTGACGAAGGCAGAGATTCGCACGCTGGCCAAGGCAGCCGGTTATTCGCCCTGGGACCGGCCCGCCGCACCCTGTCTATCGTCGCGCGTCGAATACGGCCGCGCGGTCACGCGCGAGGTTCTTTCCCAGGTGGAACAGGCCGAGGAAAGCTTGCGCAAGCTCGGCTTTCGCGAGCTGCGTGTGCGCCATCACGGCGAGCTGGCCCGCGTGGAAATTGCGCGCGCCGAACTGCCGCGAGCGTTGACGATGGAGATGTTCGATGCGATCTCGGCGGGGCTCAAGGGGGCCGGCTTCAAGTACGTCGCGCTCGATTGCTCCGGCTTCCGTTCCGGATCGCTGAATGATCTTTTGCCCGCCGAGGTGCTGGCGCGGCGCGACACGTGAAGCGGCCGGCAGCCTTCTCGCGGGCTGAAGCCCGCTCGGAGTCAAGGAGAGAAAGGGCCGGGATCGGCACGACTGAAGTTGTGCCCTGACACTTGTCCGGCGGCCCGATCTGTTATTCGGCTGCGTGTATCCCCAAATTCGACTGCTCGACTTTTTCCGAACTCTCGCCGGGCCATTTAGAATCGCAGTCGATGCGGACCGCGTACCTTGAATGCTTCTCCGGCATAAGCGGCGACATGATGCTCGGCGCCATGGTTGGCGCAGGCGTACCCTTCGAGCATCTGCAGCAGATCGCTGCAGCGCTGAACGTGGGCGCCCGGCTCGAGATGCGCACAGTGAGTCGCGGCGGAATCGCCGCGATCAAAATCGATGTCGTGGCGCCGGATTCGCACAACCCGGCTGAAGCTCACTTGCACGAGAGCCATCCAGCGAAGGCGCACGGCGAGCATTCTTATCTGCATCGCCATCACGATGAGCACGAGCACGACCATCCTCATGAGGAAGACCACGGCGCTGATCAGGCAGCGTACGCGCGCGCGCCGCATCGTTCGCTTTCGGCCATCCTGGCTATCATTCGCAGTGCGCCCTTGGCCGACGCCGTAAAGGAACGCGCCTCGGGCGCGTTTCAACTGCTGGGCGAAGCCGAGGCCGGCATTCACTCGATTCCCATCGAGCGGGTCCACTTTCACGAGGTCGGCGCCGTCGACACCATCGTCGACATGGTCTGCGTCGCCGCCGGAGCCGAGGCGCTCAACGTCGACCGATGGCTTGCTTCGCCGTTAAATGTGGGCAGCGGAACCGTGGTCTGCCAGCACGGAACGCTGCCCGTTCCCGCGCCGGCCACGCTGGCGCTGCTCGGCGATGCGCCGATTTACGCGGCCGGTCCGCCCATGGAGCGCGTCACGCCGACAGGGGCAACCTTGCTGCGCATGCTCGATGTTCGCTATGGGCCGCTCCCACCGATGCACGTCGCAGCCACGGGTTACGGCGCAGGCGGTCGCGAGACTCCAGGCGAGCCAAATGTATTGCGCCTGCTGGTCGGCGAAGAGCAGCCTGCAGCGGAATCCTCCAACGATGCCATCGCCGTCATCGAAACGGTCATCGACGATTCCACGCCGCAAGTCCTCGCTCATGCCAGCGAATTGCTGCTGGCGGCCGGCGCCTGGGATGTCTATCGCACCGCCGTGCAGATGAAGAAAGGCCGCACCGGGGTGCAGATGACCATCCTCTGCCATCCGGAAAAAGCCGCGGCGTTGCGCGAATTGGTCTTCCGCGAAACGTCGACCATTGGCCTGCGTTGGCGCATCGAGAACAAGGTCGCGCTCGCGCGTGAATCCGTTCCGGTGGAGACACCGTGGGGACCGGTGCGCATCAAGATCGCTCGATCGGCATCCGGCGCAATCAGCAATGCCTCGCCCGAGTACGAAGACTGCAGGGCCGTCGCCGCGCAGCACTCCGTACCGCTTAAGCAGGTGATGCAGGAAGCGATGCGCGCCTACCACGACAAACAGGAACTTCGCACCGGCGCCGGATCCTCGGCAGCGCCGGCACCCAATCTGAAGGATGGGCATTGATGAACCGATTGCAGATCGAGGCGCTGCTGGTTGCTGTTCGCGAAGGCCAGATGCCGGTCGCCGAGGCGCTGGAAAAGCTGCGCGATCTGCCGTTCGAAGACCTCGGCTTCGCCAAGGTCGACCATCATCGCGCGCTGCGCACCGGCTTTCCTGAAGTGATCTTTGCCGAGGGCAAAACGCCGGCGCAGGTGGCGCTCATCTTCGCCCGTATGGCCGGCGCAGGCGGAAACGTGCTGGCCACGCGCGCTTCCCGCGCGATTTTCGACGCGGTGCGCGAGGTTGAGCCGTGCGCGGAGTTCCACGAGACCGCGCGCGCCATCACGCTGGCGCAAGCTCCCGCGCCGCCGGGCAAAGGAACCATCTGCGTGGTCTGCGCCGGCACCAGCGACCTGCCCATTGCGGAAGAAGCCGCGGTTACGGCGCGCCTCGCGGGCAACACGGTGGAATTGATCGCCGATGTCGGCGTGGCCGGCATCCATCGCCTGCTGGCACAGAAGAACTCATTGCAGTCGGCGCGCGTGCTCATCGTTTGCGCGGGCATGGAGGGAGCGTTGCCCACGGTCGTCGCCGGCCTGGTCAATGCGCCGGTGCTCGCCGTTCCCACCAGCGTGGGCTATGGCGCTTCGTTCGGCGGCGTGGCCGCGCTGCTGGGCATGCTGAACACCTGCTCGCCTAATGTCAGCGTGGTCAATATCGACAATGGATTCGGCGCGGCGTGCATTGCGTCGCTGATCAATCGGCTGTGAGCTGCAGCGTAATCTGCTGACTCGCTAACTTGCCGGCTCACTGACCTGCTGCGTGTATCAATCGTTCGGCCGGTCGTAGAAGCGAAAGAAGAGCGACGGCTTGGAGCACGGCTCGGCGCGCGCCACCAGGCCGGCCATCTGCGTGTCGTTCAATGGGGTGAACTCGCGCGCCAGTTGCACGTTCTCTTCGAGCTGCGCCGTCGAGTCGCAGCCAATGATGACCGTGCTCACCGGCCGCGACAGCGTGTAGTACATCGCTTCGCGCATGGAGAGCGTGCCCGGCTTGTCGGTCTGAATCGCCATGCCTTCCCAGGAGTGCTTTTGCGCTTCGATCGAGGGCGGCGTCCACGAGGAAAGGATGCGCCCGCGCCCGGGAATCTTCATTCCAATGATGCCCATCTGCCGTTCCACGGCCAGCGGCAATAGCTCCTCGTTGAAGCTGTAGTGGTGCGGGTCGGCGGCGTTCATCGCCATCAGGATGGTGTCGAAGGGATAGCGGCGGATGCACTCCATCAACACGTCGGGCCGATAGTGCCCAGTGACGCCGAGGTAACGCACGACCTTCTGCTCTTT
>JASHTH010000343.1 GCA_030040655.1 Acidobacteriaceae bacterium
TGTTGGGTTCGGCGGGGACGCCACAGGATAGCAGACGGTCCTGATACCCTTCTCTTCGGTAGTGGGTTAGTGCCCCTCGGGGGCTGGGCAGTGTCTGACGAATCGGAGAAACCGCGAATCGAGCCGGGGAAGCAGTCCTCAGGGGCTATTGAATGCTGCACAACATATGTTCGATTCGCAAAAGAAGGCGAACCGCAGATCCTGCGACTCGGTCCTGTTTTGCCGGACCTCGCTCAGGATGACAAGCTGACATTGTTTATGCAGCAACCCGTAAAGCCGTGCCCTTTCAAAACGGCCGTCGCGCGAGTTTTTTCCGCAACCTGCGAGGCCCGTACCCTCCGAACTGACTCCTTACCTACTCTTCGACGATGAGAGGCATCATGAATCACATCGATTTGCAAGGACGTTTTGCCGTAGTGACTGGTGGAGGGCAAGGCATCGGGCTGGCTGTGGCGACGCGGCTGCTCGATTCGGGCGCGACGGTGTCGCTGTGGGATCGCGATGCGGAGACGCTGCGCCAGGCCGCGCAAGCGTTGGCGAAGCACGGCCATGTCGGCACCGCGAGCGTCGACGTCTCCGATGCGAGCCGCGTAGCCGCAGCAGCAGAAGCGACGGCGAAAGAGTTCGGAAGGATCGACATCCTGGTGGCGAACGCCGGTATCGCCGGCCCGAACCACAGGGTGTGGGATTATCCGGTGGATGCGTGGAAACAGGTCATCGACATCGATCTCTCCGGCGTCTTCTACTGCTGCCGCGCGGTCGTGCCGTTCATGCTGCGTCAGAATTACGGGCGCATCGTGAACGTGGCTTCGATTGCCGGCAAGGAAGGCAATCCCAACGCGTCGGCTTACAGCGCGGCGAAGGCGGGAGTGATCGCGCTGACCAAATCGCTGGGCAAGGAGACGGCGGACAAGAACATCTCGGTAAACTGCATTACGCCCGCGGCGGCCAAGACGCGCATCTTCGACCAGATCACGCAGCAACATATCGACTACATGCTGTCGAAGATTCCGCGCGGGCGGTTCCTGATGGTCGAGGAGGTTGCCGCGATGGTGGCGTGGCTGGTCTCCGAGGAGAACTCGTTCACCACGGGAGCCGTCTTCGATTTGAGCGGAGGAAGAGCGACTTACTGAGTCGTTGGATGGAAAAGATTCGTTATCCCACCCTTGGATCGTCCACCTTCGCGGCTGATCCAAGAATGGGGCGCCCAATCCGATGAAGCTCAGGGTTTGCTATCCGCGCCCGATATACGGCATCTTCGTCGCCATCAGCGTCATGAATTGCACATTGGCGTCGAGCGGAAGGCTGGCCATGTAGACGATGGCGCGGCCCACTTCGGCCGGATCGATGGTGGGCTCGACGGCGATGGCGCCGTTGGCTTGAGGGACGCCGATTTTGACGCGCGCCATGGGCTCGGTGGCGGCGTTGCCGATATCGATTTGCCCGCAGGCGATGTCGTAGGGGCGGCCGTCGAGCGATGTCGATCGCGTAAGTCCGGTGATGCCGTGCTTGGAAGCCGTGTAAGCGGCGGAGCCGGGGCGAGGCACGTGCGCCGAGACCGAACCGTTGTTGATAATCCTGCCGCCGCGCGGGCTCTGCTCCTTCATGATTTTGAAGGCTTCCTGCGTGCAGAGAAATGCGCCCGTCAGGTTGGTGGAGAGAACTGAGTTCCATTGCTCGATGGTGACGTTTTCAACCGATGCGCCGGGCACGAAAACGCCGGCGTTGTTGAACAGTACGTCAAGCCGGCCGAAGGTTTCACGCACACTGGCGAACAGCGCCTTTACCGACTCCGGATTCGTCACATCCGCAGGAACGGCAAGATGGTGCGCATCCCCGGCGGGTTCGGGAAGTTCTTCGGCGACTTTCTTGAGGCGCTCGGCGTTGCGGCCGGCGAGCACGACGGCATAGCCAGCGCGCGCCAGGGCGAGCGCAGCTTCCCGGCCGATTCCGCTGCCCGCGCCGGTGACAACGGCAATCTTCGATGCTGCAGTCATGGGGATTCCTCTCGAGGAGAGTTATAGCACCGCAGACGCTTTCTCTCACGACGCGCGGGACACTTTCCGCGCGACGAAGCCCAAGAACCGAATCGATCGATTCGAGTTCACTTGACATCGAGCGGCAGAGATTTTCTGATGGATGGCGCCATGCTTCCGGCGTACGCGCATCGCCCCAGATGCACGACGCTCGCCGGCAGAGTTTCTCTGCTCGTCGAAGTCGAAGGGAGAACCGAATGAATTGGACGAAGACGCTACGCTTGGCTTTTGTCGTTGCGATCGCGGTAGCCTTTGCATTGCTGGTCTACCGATCGAAACACGCCGCGCTTCTGGTTTCGGCGGCCGCGGTGAGCGACGTTCAGGTCTCGACCGCGCTCAAGGTTGACCGCCTGGATCCCGAAATCGACGAGATTGTTCCCGCTGACGCCAAGCTCGAGCGCATCGCCACCGGATTTACGTGGACGGAGGGTCCCATATGGACCCACGGCAGCCTCTACTTCGCCGACATCCCCAGCAACAGCATCCGCAAGTGGACACCGGGAGCGGGCGTGAGCATCTTTCTGCAGCCGAGCGGCTACAAGGGGTCGGAGCCTTACGGGGGTCCCGAGTCGGGCTCGAACGGCATGACCCTCGACGCGCGCGGGCGCCTCACGGTGGCCGGCCACGCGCAGCGCGACGTCTATCGCTTCGAATCGTTGAGCGCGAACGGACCAATCACCATTCTTGCCGACTCGTACAAAGGCAAGAGACTCAACAGCCCCAACGATCTGGTCTATCGCAGCGACGGCTCGCTCTACTTCACCGATCCGCCATACGGGTTGCGCACGCAGAAAGATACCGATCCGGAAAAGCAGCTCAAGGTGAACGGAGTCTATCGCCTTCCCCATGTGCTCGATCGCAAGCCCGGCGCCGCGCCGGCGAACAGCGAACTGCAACTCGTGGTGAGCGATCTTACCAGGCCGAACGGAATCGCTTTCTCGCCCGACGAGAAGTATCTCTACGTCGACAACTCCGAGCCGAAGAAGATCTGGATGCGCTATCGCGTGCAGGCCGACGGCAGCCTGACCGAGCCGAAGCTCCTTTATGACGCCACATCGGACCCGCGACCCGGCGCGCCCGATGGGATGAAGATCGACGAAGAGGGCAACATCTATTCGGCCGGGCCCGGCGGCGTGTGGATCTTTTCGCCCGAAGGCAAAGCGCTGGGAACGATCGAGATGCCGGAGCGCACCTCCAACCTGACCTGGGCCGGCGACGATCGCAAGACGCTCTACATTACGGCCAGCAGCAGCGTCTACCGCGTGCGCCTGAAGATTGCCGGAGATCCGGTGATCCGTGCGCGATAAATGGCCGCGACCGCAAATCGGACGCGACTTTCAAAAATCGTGACGGGTATCCATGGCCGTCTGCGCGCGGCGTGCGGCATCCGCTGGCGGAACCTCGGCCGCGACCGGCGGGTTGGCCGCTTCAGTCTGCGCGCGCACTTTGGCTACGGTCAGCCAGTTGTCCTTGCGCGGACGGTCGAACATCCACGGCGGCAAGTCCATGCAGAGATACCTGGCGAGCGCTTCGGCGTAGCCCTCGTACAAGGCGCGCATCTCGCGCAGGCGGCCGATCGAATCTTCGTCTCGGCAGACCTTCACGCCGCTTTGGCACAACGCGTCGTAGAGCTGGCTGCAGCGCTGGGGCGGCAGTCGGTCGGGCGCGTCGGTTAATGGCGCGCAATGAAAGATCTGCGCCAGATCAACCAGGGCATGGCGCGCCATGGCGAAGGTGAGCTGTGCCTGCCGCGCCTCATGGCCGCGCACGCCGGCGATCAGCAGCGCAGAAGTGTCCAGAATGGCCGTCAGAGCGCTGAGCCAGCTCTGGTTGTTGTGCTGCGAGCGAAAGTAGCAGAGCAAAGGATAAGAGATGTGGCTCTCGAGTAGCTCGGCCGACCAGCGCTCCCACTCCATGAGCAGCGTAGTCAGCGACTCCTCGCCGCCTTCGAACGAGTGCCGCCGCATGAGCTCGGCTGCGGTGGGCGGCGAGCCCGCGCGCGCATCGAGCAGCGAGATGGAGACTTCGCGGCGCGAAAAAGCGCTGTAGAGCACGGGGAAGTAGCCCATAACGACAGCCAGCAGGCCCAGGCCGGTGCCGGACTCGAGGATCACCAACGCGCGCGGCCATGCGCCGCCGCGCGGCACCACGTCACCCAGGCCGAGAGTAAAAATCGTGGTTCCGCTCACGTAGAGATCGGTGGCGAATCCCCGCCGTCCGGCCGCGTCGTTGAACGGGCTGCCCAGCGCGTAGTACATCAGCGCAAAGCCCAATAAGAGCAAGGCCGCCCAGACCGCCAGCAAAAGAATCAGCGAGAGTGGGCCGTAAACGCCGAGAACGGTTTCGCGGCGGCGCGGATGGCGAAGATGCCGCGCGAAGAAGACCCACGGTCTCCAGGTGGCAATATAGAAGAGGCTGGTGATGCGCAGCCGGCCAATGGCGCGCCGCGGCAGAATGATGGTCTGGAAGGCATCGAAGAGAGCGACGAAGAGGCAAAGGACACCGGCAAAGAAGATCACCGTCGGCATCGAGCCTCCTTTCGCCCGCCGCAGCGCCGGCAGCCCGTCAGTGGGAGGGTACGCGCTTCAGCGCGTACGCTTTGGGCCCAAGAGCCCCGGTGGCTTTAGCCCTGAGGGAAACTGACCCCGCTACCATGCGCCGCTTCCGCACGCCGATTCCCTGTATTCTAGCTGCGTGAGGCGCATCGACGCTGGCGATGAATGAGCTGGGCAAGGCGCTGATCGGGCTTGGGGTGCTGATTGCCCTCGTCGGCGTGGTGTTGCTTTTCGCCGGGCGCGTGGGATTGCCGCTGGGCCGTCTGCCGGGCGACGTCGCCTACAAGGGCAAAAACGTCTCGGTCTACTTCCCTCTCGGAACCTGCATCCTGATCAGCGTGGTGCTCTCGGCGCTGCTCTATCTGCTTTCGCGCTTCCGGCGGTGAAGGGCGCATCGTGCAGCATGCTCGGCAGGTGCGGACTCGCGTCCCTCGAGAACAATTCATCGTCGGAGCTTCCGGCCGGGGGGTTAAGATCCGGGTTGCGCCACCCATTTCGTCTGGAGTTGGCGAAAGGATGGGATTGCGCACCCAGCGAGCATCCGTATGACCGGTGGAGCGTAGAATCGCTTAGTCACCCAAAGGAATGACCGCCATGGATGAACGCGAGCAACGCCAGTTCATTCGCTTCCTCGCCACGGAAGTCAAAGAATACTGGCGCGAGCTGGCGGCGCATCGCATTCTCATCCAGATGCTGAAGGAAGCCGGTCTTCCCGGAGTCGACAAGCTGCTGGAGTCGGCGCGCGCCTCACCGGAGCTGCAAAAAGTTTTCGATCGGCACTTCGCCGGCTTCGACAAGCTCATTCCCACGGCAGAGGAAGATTTCGACACGGAGGTTCGGAAGTTCCTCGAGCATTGGCATCCGGATGGCGAACCGAACTGAAGAGATTTCGCATTTGCCGGCGGTCATGAAAGGGCACGACTTCAGTCGTGCCGAAAGCGGCGCAGCGATAAAACTTGGGCTTTATGGCGGTTTGGGAAATGATGTAGCCGAGGAAAGATCGCAAAGTCGACGCGACCAACCCGGGGGTCCCCAACGACATGTGTTCGTCGTTGGGGTGGGATCAACAGGGAGCGGCGACCTTGGGCAACGTCCGAACGGACACACTATTTCCTCAACTGCCCTGGCCCCTGAAGGAGACATGCGCCTCTTCGTCGCTGTTCCGCTCCCGGATTCCACTCGCGCCGCTCTGGCGAAGTGGGCCAAGCAATGCGGCGCGCAGCCCGGCCTTCGCTGGACGCCGCCGGAGCAGTTGCACATTACGCTGCTATTCCTCGGCGAGGTCGCGAACGATCGTGTGAGTCGCGTCGCTGAGGCGCTCGATGGAATTGCCATCCCCGCGTTCACTGTCTTTTTGGAACGGCTTGAAGTGCTCGGCCGCGCGGGCGTGCTGGCGGTTGCGGCCACGCCTGCGTCGCTCTTGACGTCGCTGGCCGCCGAAGTGCGTTCGCGGCTTGCTTCGTTTGTTGAAAACCCCGAGGAGCGCGAATTCCGCGCCCATGTCACCGTGGCGCGCGCGCGGCGTGGAGCGAGTGTGCCGAAACTGCATTCCTTTCCGCCTCTGCCGGCGCTTGAGCTTACGGCGAATTGCTTCCGGCTCTATCGAAGTGAACTGCTGAGGGAAGGTGCAGTGCACACTGTGGTTCGGGAGTGGCCTCTTCGGCAATCCACGGCGCCGCCGTGATTTCTTCATCCGGCGAATAGGCGAAAACCGTATTATCGATCAACCGCGTCGGTCCCACCCACGCGGCGACGGCAAACAGCGCGCCTGAGTGCGCGGCTTCGATCGGCAGCAACGTCCCCCAGTCAACCAGCTCGACGTAATCGATGCGAAGGTCGGGCTCGGCCAAGAGGACTTGCCTTGCCGCGGAGATCAGCGACTCAGCGCTATGATCGCCAGCAGCGAAGATCGCTTCTGCCTTGCGAACGGCACGGCTCATTGCCAGCGCTTGCTGGCGCTCCGAGAGGCTGAGATAGACGTTGCGCGAGCTCAAGGCCAGGCCGTCAGGCTCGCGAACGATGGGGCAAACGACGATCTCGGTGGCGAAGCGCAGATCGGCGACCAAGCGGCGTAGCAGCGCAACCTGGGCCGCGTCTTTCTGGCCGAAGTAGGCGCGATCGGCCTCCGTCGCAATCAGCAGCTTGGTCACGACCGATGCGACGCCGCGAAAATGACCCGGCCTTGACTTGCCGTCGAGGCGATCGCTCAGACCGGGAACTTCGACGAAGGTGACCGCGCCCGCCGGATACATCTCTTCGACCGATGGCGCGAAGACCACGTCGGCTCCAGCGGCGGCAGCCAGAACGCAATCGGCCTCAAAGCTGCGCGGGTAGCGGGCGAAGTCCTCGCTCGGCCCGAACTGCGTGGGATTGACGAAGAGGCTCACCGCAACCGCGCCTGCGCCCCGCCGCGCCGCGCGGATCAGCGACGCGTGCCCGGCGTGCAACGCGCCCATCGTCGGCACCAGGCCGACAACCTTGCCGAGGCCCCGCTGCTCGTGCGACCACGCGCGCAGATCGGCGCAGGTGCGAAGAATCTCCATCAGCTTTGGCCGGTTTCGCCCCAATCGGGCAAGGCATCGCGATTGACGACCGCGTCTGCATCCTCTTCCTCGGCTGCACCCGCACGCAGGATTCTGCGAGCGGGTGCGGGGAGATGGTAGCTTTCCTCGTCCGACGGGAAAGCGCGATGCTCGACGTCTTCGCGATAGTGCTCGATCGCCGTCCGCATCGCAGCCGCGGCATCGCCGTAACGGCGGACGAACTTGGCCGGAGGCGCGAAAGTCAGGTTGACGAGATCGTGAAACACGAGGATCTGTCCGTCGCAATCGGGCCCGGCGCCAATGCCGATCGTGGGTACGGGAAGCTCGGACGTGATCGTGGCGGCTGCTTCGCGCGGAATGCCCTCGAGCACCACGGCGCCTGCGCCGGCGCGGGCCAGCGCGAGCGCGTCGTCGCGGAGCTCGCGCACCCCGTCGGCAGTGCGCGCCTGCACGCGATAACCGCCCATGCGATGCACGCTCTGCGGCGTCAGCCCGAGGTGACCGATGACGGGAATCTGCGCATGAGTGAGCTCGCGGACCAGCTCGAAGCGAGGCCCCTCGACTTTGACGGCTTCGGCGCCGGCTTCTTTCACAAAGCGCACGGCATTGGCCAGCCCGTCCTGAATCGGCCCATGATAGCTTCCGAAGGGCATGTCGGCCACCACCAGCGCGCGGCGCACGGCACGGCGCACGGCGCGTGTGTGGTGCAGCATCTCGTCCACGGTGACGGCGAGCGTGTTTTCCTGGCCGAGCACCACCATGGCCAGCGAGTCGCCCACCAGCAGCAGGTCGATGCCGCACTCGTCCACCAGCCGCGCGGTTGCGTAGTCATACGCAGTGAGCGCGGAGATGGGCTTGCCTTGGCGCTTCATCTCGCTCAGCGCTGGTACTGTAACTTTTGTGAGGGGAACAGAGCCCGGCGCGGGATCGGAGCCGCGGGAAAACGAGGTAAAACTCATGACGTCTCCAGTGCCGCTCCGGCAACTCAGGATGCGGCCCGTTCTGGAATGAGTATACGCCGAAGGCAGGGGCCAAGGGACCGAGGGGACAAGGGGCTAAAGGGACTAAAGGGACTAGGGTCCAGAGACGGGGGCTGGGGAGCGTTCTTCGGCGGACTCGGTCCCTTGTTCCCTGCTTTCGGCGGCTTGCGCACGTCGCGTTGCGGCGACACACTGGTACGAGCGATGATTGCTGCTTTGAATCCGTGGCTCTACTCCGGCATCGGCGTCGTTGCCGGAGCCGGACTGGTCTTCGGCGGTTGCGCCTACGCAGCCATGTCGCCCGGCTCGCGCCTATTCGGGAAGGCGTTGATCGCCCCATCGCGGCCCGGCGAGCTGGCGCTGACCTTCGATGACGGCCCGAATCCGGCATGGACGCCACGCCTGCTGGAAATCCTTGCCGGGCACGATGCGCATGCGACGTTCTTTCTGGTGGGATCGTTTGCGCAGGCGGAGCCGGCGCTGGTGCGGCGCATCGCCGCAGCGGGTCACCTCATCGGCAATCATTCCTGGAGCCACCCGAACCTGGCGCTCACGCCCGCCACGAAGGTTCGAGAGGAGCTGTTAAGAACCAAGGAAGCCTTGCAGCAGATGATCGGCAGGCCCATTCTCTACTTTCGTCCTCCGTTCGGCGCGCGGCGGCCGGCGGTCTTTCGCATTGCCCGCCAGATGGCCATGCAACCGGTGCTGTGGAACGCGATGACCCGCGACTGGAGCGACCCTTCGGCGGATGCCATCGCTCGAAAGCTTATGCGCCGCATCGACTCGCTCGGCCAGGGTGGCCGGGCCACGAATATCATCCTCCATGACGGCGGCCACACCGGTCTCGGCGCGAACCGTGAGCCTTCGGTCAACGCAGCGTGGCAGCTCCTATCCAAATACAAGCAGTCTCACCGGTTCGTTACGCTGGATGCGTGGGGCGACTCGGTTTGAACTTTAGCCAAAGATGCGCCGCAACTGCGCATGGATTCTTGCGTCGCAAAAATCACAATCGACTTTGGAGGCAAAGGTCCAGATTGTAAGCGAAGCTGTGCTCGAGGGCCAGCGATTGGTCGTAGAGATCTTCGGGCCCATAAACAACTACGTCGCTTTCTTGCTTGAGAATTTGAAAGGGACGCAAAGAAGCTTTCGGAGGCGCTCGCGAAGGGCGGCTCTTTTCTCAGGAGGCACAAAAAACAGCATAAACCCGCAGCCGTCGGCGCCAAGAAGCTTCCCTCCCAGTGCTCTTGCGCTCCGACCCGCCTCATAGATAGCATCGATTTCCGGATTCGATATTCTCTCTGTCAGTGTTCTCTTGATCTGCCAACTCTCGTGAAGGAGGCGGCCAAAGTCATCCAATGAGCAATTCTGATCGATGACTATCTTTTCCGCCTTATCGACGAGTTGCGGCATCGCCTCGAGCTCTTTCTTCTTGTGCGGCGTCACCTTCAATTGCTCTTGCGCAATTTCGGAGGCGATTCTGGAAAAGCCGGTAAAGTACAATGCAAGATCCTGCTCGAACTCGACAACCCGTTTCGGTGAAGTCACGATGCGCTTCGGTTCGATCGATCCGTCGGCGCCGAAACTAATGCGGTTGAATCCGCCGTACGCGGCGCTTACCTGCTCTTGCGCACCTACCGCTTCGCCCAACAGGTTCTGCTCGACGTGGGCCGCCTCGGCGGCCAGCGTCCGTTTGTCGCGCATCTGATTTTTCGGTGCGTACATCCCCAGGAGCAGTCCTACCGTGAACGCCGAGCTCGTACTAAGCCCGTACGGGCCGGCAAATCGGCGATATGGAGGATTTCCGCTCCCTCGTTTATTCCGAGATATTGCAGACAGCCGCGAACCGCAGGATGCTGGATATCTTCGTCCCTAACCACATTCTCAACTTTGCTATAGGAGATCCGGCTGTGAAATTCGAAAAAGGGGGGCAGCCATCGACAGGTGATAAAGCAGGATTTGTCGATCGTTGTCGATAATACCGACCCGCCGTGTTCACGGTACTAGACTGGGTAACCTCTACCGACGCCGAAGAACGAGATACGGAGTGGAGTGCTCGTAATGATCGTGTGTCCACCCTCTATGGGACGTTAGAGGCGGCAACAGTGGTTCGCATGCGAGCTCTTAAGGGAATCGCGACAACCGAGACGAGTTTTGAACTCGACCAATAGAGCGCACTTGGAAAGTCGATCTAAGCGCCGAGCCAAAGCCTATTTCAAGCCTGCTCCAAACGTGGGCTCTGCAGCCTCGTATAAACGATCGCAGAGTTGTTGCGCAAGCGCGTAGTCTTCAGGAGTACCGATGTCGAGAAAGAACCCTCTCACCTCGAAGGCAAATAGCCCCCTATCGACGAGGCGTGGAAACACATCCTTCTCGAGACTCGAAGGGCCATCGGGGAAGAACCCAAGCGCGGCCCGATTGAAAGCATAAACTCCTCCGTTGATCCATCCCGGATCGTCCAACCCAGACTTCTCTGTGAATCCGATAACTCTTCTATCGCTGCCTACGTTCACCGTCCCGTAGCGGCCTACCGTTTTCGCTCTTGCAGTCGACATCGTAACGAGAGCCCCAACCTGTCGATGAAAGTGAAGTAGTTCAGATAAATCGAGGTCCAAAAAAGAATCACCATTCATAACAATGAACTCGCCTGCATCACCTAGCCGACTTGCTGCCAGCTTGATCGCGCCTCCGGTTCCAAGCCGGCATTCCTCTCTTGAGTAGTCAATGACCACACCCAATTCGCAACCGTCTCCAAACTCCGTTTCCACCTGTTCGGAGAGATAACCGGTGCACATGATCAGACGATGTATCCCCTGATGGCGAAGCTGGCGAACCAGAAGTCCCAAGAACGATTCACGGCCAATCCGCGCTAATGGCTTGGGCTTTCCTTCCACCACCGCGCGCAGCCGCTCACCCAACCCACCCACGAGTAAAAGAGTTGGAATGTCCTGCAGAGTTTTCGACTTTGAAGGCATTTTCTCGCCGCCCAAGTAACACTTCTCCTATTTAGCTTATTCGATTCCGTGCACCCTCCTCGATACCTACAAAGTCGTCGAAATGCTCGATCAAGAAAGTGCGCATGCACAGGCAGTAGAGAGGCGCCAATCCGCGTCAGGAGCAATTCCACATTAACTTTACTCAGTCTCGGCTATTGCCGAAGGCGGCTCTTTCTTGAGGAAAGAGCTGCACGGCCTCCGTGGCTGAGGAGGTATGCCAATTGTGGAACCCCTCTATACCAAGCTTACACGGAGCGGCGGGACGGTACGCACGCGTCTTGACTCATTTGGTCATCTCGCCCGATTGTTGAGACTGTTCCGATGCTCTTCGATCCTCTGTTCGGGCAGCCCGCGATCTTAACGCCGAATCGCGGGAGGATTGATATGGCTTATGCCACGCGCTGAAACTGCCGCTCTAGCCGATCCAGGTGATCGCTCCAGCCGCGCTTGCGGCCGGCGGCGCCTTCACGCCCGTCGGTGCCGTCGAGATAGGCGATCTGCTCGGTGAAGACGAGCCGAGTGCCGGAACCGGCGGCGATGATTTCCACCGTGGCCAGCGAAACCGAGTGGAGAATACCATCGACGTACATATCGTAGGCGTAGACGATGCGCTCATTCGGCGCAATTTCATGAAATCGCGCTTTGAAGATCGTCTCCAGCTTGCCGTTGAACTTGCCGTGAAGCAGCTCTTCGCCACCGACGCGGAAGTCGAGTTCGCGCCGGATCAGAGCCCAGTTCTCCGGGCCGGTAAACCAGCGCGCTTTGACGTTGAGATCGGCCCAGGCCGTGAAAATGTCGGCCGGATCGGCATCGTAGACGCGCTCGATAGTGAAACTGCCGTGCCCGATCTCCGGGGAATTCATAGCCGCTCCCTATTACGGTAGAATGCAGCTTCTGCGCTGTCCACGTTACCGTGGAATACTGCACAGGTTCCCAATCCACAAACACTTCGCGTATAAGGGCTATGATTTCGGCGCCGCCGGCGGTGGAACCTTCGGCGGCCCCATGGCGTCGTTCAGCTCCTTTTGGTAGCGGTCGACCAGGTCTTTGCTGCGCGCTTCCATCTTCTTCGTCACCGCCGGCATCACTTCCTTGGCCATTAGCGGCTGGGCGTCGAGCAGATGCTGGCCAGGCGTCGAGCGATAAAACGCGAGGATGCCTTCGACGTCTTCGCGGCTGAGGTGCCGCTGGTAGACCTCGACCATGTCGCTCAGCATCTCGTCCATGGGATAAATGCCCTCGGCCAGCGCAAAGTACTTCTGCGTGATCCGGTCGCGCGCCGCTTTCTGCTCCGGCGTCAGATCGCCTCCGCCGGCGGGCGCCAGGCTGAGCTCGACTTCTTCCTGCTCGCCCTGCAACTGCTGCTCTAGAGCGGCCGGTAGCATTTTGAGCAGATCCTGCATCTGCGCGCGCAGGCGCATCACTTCAAAGAGAGTGAGTAATTGTTCGCGCGAGGGCTTGTCGGCTGCGGAGGTGGCGCGGGCCGGCGTGGCGTGGCCCGCGGCGCCTGAAGCGGGCGCCTGCGCCGCGGCTCCGAGCGGAAGAGACACAATCACGAACAACGCTGAAAGAGTATGGCGAAATCGCATCCGTTGGACTCCCAAGGAATTTCGAGACGGCTACAACCGCTTAGACGTTCCGGACCGCCTGAAATGCTCTCCGCGCCGCCGCGATGGTCTTCTCCACTTCGGCCTCTCCGTGCTCGGTGCCGAGAAAGGCCGCTTCGAATTGCGAGGGCGGCAGCCAGACGCCCTGCTCCATCATTGCGCGATGGAAGCGGCCGAAGGCGGCCGTATCGGATTTTGCGGCCTGGGCGTAGTTGGTGACGGGGCCGGCGGTGAAGAACCAGGTCCACATGGAGCCGACGCGATTCATTGCGAGCGGTACGCCGGCGCGCGCGGCCTCGGCAGCCACGCCTTCGGCGACGGCCTTGGTCGTGGATTCGAGCTGCGGGTAGACATCGCCGGCGTGCTCCTGCAAATACCGAATGGTCGCAATCCCTGCCGCCATGGCCAACGGATTGCCGCTCAGCGTGCCGGCCTGGTAGACAGGCCCCGAAGGCGCAAGGAGATCCATGAAACGGAGTTTCCCGCCGAAGACGCCGACGGGCAGGCCGCCGCCGACGATCTTGCCCAGTGTGACCAGATCGGCGTCGAGGCCGTAAAGCTCGAGCGCGCCGCCGAGGGCAACGCGGAAGCCGGTCATGACTTCGTCGACGATGAGCAGCGCGCCTTCTTGCTTGGTCAGCGCGCGCAGGCCGTCGAGATATCCGGGCGTTGGCGGAATGCAGCCGGCGTTACCGACGATGGGCTCAAGAATCACTGCGGCGATGTCGCCGGGGTGCGCGGCGAACGCCATTTCCACGGCGGCGAGGTTGTTGAACGGAAGCGCAAGGGTGAGATGGGCGATTTCCTCGGGAACGCCGGCCGAGCCGGGAATGCCGAACGTGGCGACGCCCGAACCGGCCTTCACCAGCAATCCGTCGGCGTGGCCGTGATAGCAGCCTTCGAACTTGACAATGTTCTTGCGGCCCGTGGCCGCGCGGGCCAGCCGGATGGCCGACATAGTGGCCTCGGTGCCGGAACTGACAAAGCGCATCTTCTCCATCGCCGGATAGCAGGCGACGATGCGCTCCGCAAGGTCGGCTTCGGCTGCGGTCGATGCGCCGAAGCTGGCCGAGTTGCGGCCGGCAATCTCGATGGCGTCGACGGCTTCGGGAAACGCGTGGCCGAGGATCATCGGTCCCCACGATCCGAAGTAGTCGATGTAGCGGTTGCCATCCGCATCGATGAGCCAGGCGCCCTCGGCGCGCTCGATAAACGGCGGCGAGCCGCCGACCGCCTTGAAGGCGCGGACGGGCGAGTTCACGCCGCCGGGAAAGAAACGCTCGGCGCGTTGTTGGAGCGCCTGCGACCTGGGCCCACTCATATTTGGATATGGTAAATCGATCCGAAGGACCGTCGGACGCGAAGTCGCGGGTCAACTTGGAAGGTGCGGTCTTCGCAGGCTGCGGAAGAACGCGCTGCAGACGGACGAATGTCAGGGCACGACTTCAGTCGTGCCGAAAGGGCGCTATATTTCCAGTTTTTTCGCGAGCTTCAGCCCGCGAACAATCGGCCTGTCCGCGTCTCCTCAACCCTTTAGAAGACGCGCACGCGCAGGCCGGTGCTGACGCCCCATGCGGGCATGCTGGCGTAGGTGAATTGCGGCCAGAACTGATATTCGCCATCGACGCGCAGGCGAACGCGGTAGGTCAGGCGGTAGTCGAACCCTCCGCCCGGCGCGGCCACCACGTAGTCGCCCTTGGCATAGCTATAGGGAAAATTGAACTGCGTGAATCCCACCATGCCCTTGACGTAGGGATAGAACCGGCGATTGAATTGGAGCGCCGAATAACGCGCTCCAATGAGCCATGTAGTGTCGTGCACGCTCTCGGACTGAGGAAACAGCAGCCAGTGGGCTTCGCCTTCGATGCCGAGATGGTGGCGCGTGTCGATATCGACAAAAGAGGACGGACCGGCGATTTTGCGGCCGCCATAGCCGAGGTAGTATCCCGAAACCGCGCTGCCGGCGGAGATGGCAAGGCCATTCTCGAATCCCGACGGCAAGGTTTGTCCATATGCCGCGCCGGAACTGGCCAGGTAGATGACCAGAAACGCTTCGACAAGAACAACGGGGAGGGCTGCGACGGAGCCGAGTAAGGCCCGCCAAGGTCGAGCACAATGGGGATTCATGCCGTCTCCTGGGACGACCGGTATTCAACTCACGAGGGGTTCAGATGTGGGTCGAGCATATCCGCAGAGCTCGTGGAATCCCACAACCAAATCGCGAATCCGGTACCAAAGTTTGATTACTTTTGGTTGGGCCCAAAGTGCGGGATCGCCCTCTAGATGCGAATGTTTCCCAAAAAGAAAGTCGGGTGGCGGCCCAGCGAGGGGGCTGCCACCCGGAAGTCACAATTGAGTTCAGGTCAGTGACCCATTCAGGAGACACAAACAGGCTATCGGCGCGGCCGCGAGGTGTCTTGAGTCCTAGGTGGGGCGTCCGGCTCCATCGAACGGTGGAGACGCGAGGATAGCGCGGCCCGCACCTGTGCAACCCACCCTCCCCGGAATTACTGTGGATACATACAATCGCACCTGG
>JASHTH010000344.1 GCA_030040655.1 Acidobacteriaceae bacterium
GGAAGATGCAAGTTTCGGTTGTGCCTGCTATGGCGATGGGAGTGCTCTTTATCGCAGCCCAATCGGGGCTCTCTCAAACTGCTGCGCAGGCACCTCCGGCAGCGAACTCGTCCCCACAAACGCAAGCGGCTACAGCTTCGCCCGCCGCGCAGCCCCCGGACACTCCCGCCACTCCTCCGATATCCGGCTCCCAGGCAAGCCCGGCCCCAAGGACCTACACTGTGCCCGCCGGCACCAAGGTCCTGCTGGAATTGCGCAGCGCCGTGAATACGAAGTCAGCCAGGCCCGGCGACGGCGTTTATCTCGCTTCCACCTTTCCCGTCGTGGTCGGCAACCGGGTCATGATTCCCACCGGCGTTTACGTGCAGGGCGTCGTCGACCGCGTGCAGCGCGCCGGACACGTGAACGGCAAAGCGCAACTCGACATGCACTTCACCTCCATCGTCTTTCCCAATGGCTCCGTAGTTGAGATCCCGGGCCTGGTCGACAGTCTGCCCGGCTCCAGCAAACAATCGGTGAAGGATGACAAGGAGGGAACGATTGAGCAGAACCCCGACAAGGGACGCAACGCCGGCGAGGTGGCTAAAATCTCCATTCCCACCGGGGCCACCGTCGGCTCAATCGGCGGGCTTGGCGCCGGCCATCCCCTGGCAGGTGGCATCGCCGGGGTGGGCGCTGGGCTTGCCGCCATGGGCGTTGCCTCGCTGTTTACCCGCGGGGCCGACGTCAACATTCCCCGCGGAACCCAGGTGGAGATGGTGCTGCAGCGGCCATTGGTCGTGGAGGAAGAAAACTTGAGCTCTACGGCGCCGGCGGCGATGGTTCCGGCCGCCGATCAACCCAAACCGCTCGACAAACCGACACGCAGCCAGATGCTTTGCCCGCCGGGAACGCTCGGTTGCGAGTAATCTAAAAATAAGAGACAGATGGAATCCCTCCGGCAACCCAACCCACAACCGAACGGCGCGGAAGCGCCCGACGCCGACCGAAACCTGGCGGGTGCGGCTCCCGCCCCTCAGCCGGCCCGCAAATCGTCGGGCATCGGCCTTTGGCTGCGCGATCTGCTCATCTCCGCCGCCGCATCGGTCCTGATCATCACTTTCCTTTACCAGCCCGTGCGCGTGGAAGGCACCAGCATGTTGCCGCGCCTGGAAGATCACGACCGGCTGTTCATCAACAAGTTCGTCTATCGCTTCTCGGCTATCGAACGCGGCGACGTGGTCGTCTTCCACTATCCGCGCGATGCCGAGAAGAGCTACATCAAGCGCGTCATCGCCGTCCCCGGCGACCGCATCCGCATCGACCGCGGCCAGGTGTGGCTCAACAGCCGGCGCCTGCGCGAGCCCTATGTTCCGGCAATGTACCAGGACACCCGCTCGATGGCCGAAATCGTGGTACCCGACGACGAGTACTTCGTCATGGGCGACCATCGCTCCATCTCGTCCGACAGCCGCGAGTTCGGCCCCGTCGACCGTTCGCTCATTTATGGCAAGGCTGTGTTCGTCTATTGGCCGATGAGCGATGCGGGCGTGGTGCGCTGAGAGCAAGGAGCGCCATCGACCGGCTTCCAGATCGATCCGCAGAGAAAGGCTCCTCTGCGCGCTTGCCCTTCATCATCGATCGAGCGACAATCTCCGCAGGCACAGCCAAGGCGGGTTACTCATCGCATCCAGGTTCGCCTGCGATAGGGCGCTCTCCTGGGCCTCGCCCATAAAGGGGGAACAAGCAATGAGAACCAGGCTCGTTCTGGCGCTGGGATGCGTCTTCGCGTGTTCGTCGGCGTGGGCGGCTCGACCAACGTGCGTCACAGGAACTCTCGCGAGCTACATTCGTCTGGGCGCGCAAGGATGCACTCTCGACGGCATCACATTTGCGAACTTTTCCTATTCCGCGGAAGCGAGCGCCGGCGCACGAAGGATCACCGCCGAGGAGATTACGGTCGCACCACAACCGGTGATCCCGGGCGAGACGATACTCGGATTCTCGGCGAACTGGGAAGTGGACAAAGGTCAGACGCTCGATTCGAAGATCGCATATACGGCGGTTCTACCATGCGGCGATGCCAATCCTGCCATGTTGGAACTGGCGCTTAGCCATGCCATCGTTGAGGGCATTACGGGCGCTGTCACGGTGGATGAGTCAACGAACGTGGGAAAGCTGAGTGTACTCGATCGCTGTGCCGACTCATGTGAGACAAAACCCAATGCTTCGCTTCAGTTCGACCCGGTGAGCGTCGTGCTTATTACGGATCAGGTCAATTTGAATGGCGGAATCGCAGGCGCATCCTTGTCGGGCTTCGATGCGGGAATGGATCTTTGCCTCGTGTGCGCTTAGGAGGTTTGGCCTGTCTTTCGGCTAACTTCGCATACGCTGCCCTAGGCGGGAGAGATCGCTGCGTTTACCGGGGCCGGCGGCGCGGGAGGATAAAGCAGGTCGCCAAGCGGCCGGTAATGTCCGCCGTAAAAGAGCAGGGCGTAGTTGCGCATGGCGATGCAGAGCGGCCCGCCAATGCCAACGGCGAGCAGGAGTCCCAGCGCGAACATGAAGAATCCGATCAGGAACTCGGCAAATCTTCCGAAGAACAGGACTGGCCCGGTAGCGTCCGCCAAAGCAGCGTGCAGACCGGCAATCATCATCCCCGGAATGCCGAAGAGGATGAGCATGGGGATGAGGAGAACGAGGAAGAGACCGATCATGACGACGACCGGCAGCAGCAGCCGAAGGACGGCGTACAGGAAGAAAGCTCCCTTGTCTGCCGCGATATTGGCCAACGCGGCTTCCCAGGCCTCGACCACCGGAGCGTTCTCCAGCGCGATATGCGGCATCATGAAGTCGCGGATTACGAGATCCACCAGGACGGCAAGAAAGACCAGCAACAGGATCACGGGCAGGAATGGCAACGCGAGCGAGAACAACTCGCCAAAATCGATCCGCCCCGCCGAACGGCTTTCGTGATAGAAGCGGATAAATCGGAAGACGAAGGGAACCACCGCCGCTGCGGCGACGATCAGGTACACGATGCCGACCGCGATATTGAACACGAAGAAACGGCCAGCCTGATCGCGATAGAGCCGCCAGCCGGGAGAAATGGACGTCGTCTGATGCACGAGGCACTCGAAGAGCGCGAAGCGCAACCGGACCACGAGGTAGAAGACCAGGAGCCCGAGAACGATCGCTACGATGGAGACCGCAATGATGGCGGCGATCAAGCCCGCAGAGAGAGCAAAAGTCGGGAAACTCGGGGTGGTGTGCGAGTGTCCAGGAGCATTCCCGTTGAAATGGGAGTTGCCCGAAAGCCCCTCGGTGAAAACGGCGACGGCGCAGAGCTTCAGATACGTGCCCCAGCGGAAGGGCTGGAACAGCAGGCGCTTTGTCCGGTTCAGGGCTGGTGAAATAGCCTCGGCGGCAGAGAGAGCGTACATGGTGACCCTCCGGCAACGGCCAAGCGTACACCATAATACGCCGTTCCAGCGCTACCGGTTCCCCCGGGACAGATGACCAGGGCAATTGCGTGAATAAAGTTTCTTGGGACGGTTGTGGTTATCGGGGCGCCCCTACGGGGCTCCGGCATATTGTCTGGGCCTGTTTCCCAGCGTTGAAACGCTGGGCTAACAAACCCGGCGCCTACGGCGCGGGCAAATGGAACCTCTCGAATCAACAAATCGCCATCATGCGATTGCCCTGCCATCCGAAGTTCCGCCCGAATATTCCATGCGCAAAACCTGATAAAATCGATTGAATCCACTCCTCGGAGCGGCAATGCAGGCAATGCTTGCGCTCGAAGACGGGCGCATCTTCCGTGGCCAGGCCTACGGGCACCCCGGCGAATGCCAGGGTGAGGTTGTTTTCAATACTTCCCTTACCGGTTACCAGGAAATCGCCACCGACCCCTCCTACGCCGGGCAGATCGTCGTTCTCACCAATCCCCAGATCGGCAACTACGGCACCAACCATGCGGACAACGAGGCTGCGCGCCCGTACATCGAAGGACTGATCGTCCGCGAGTTCTCAGCCGTCAGCTCCAACTGGCGCTCCGAGCAAGTCACCGACGAGTACATGGAGCGCTACGCCGTGCCGGTGCTGGCCGAGATCGACACGCGCGCCCTGGTGCGCCACTTGCGCAACCACGGCGTGATGCGCGGCGTGATCTCGACGGCGGTTGCAGATCCTGAGGCGCTGGTCGAGCGGGCGCGCAGCATCCGCAAGATGGACGGCACCGATCTGGCGCGCGTGGTTTCGACCAAGACGTGGTATGAATTCGATTGCAACGACATCCGCAATCAGAGCGGCGACCCGCTGCTGCCCCATCCCGAGACTGGGTGCCCCATCCTTGGCTCGGATCGTGTGAACGATCCGAACCAAGGGTGGGAAGGGAAGTCCGCCGATCTACGCCAAGGGTGGGAAGGGAAGTCAGTTCGGGAAGCGAAGCCGGCCCTCCACGTCGTCGCCTACGACTTCGGCATCAAGCAGAACATCCTGCGCATGCTCAC
>JASHTH010000345.1 GCA_030040655.1 Acidobacteriaceae bacterium
GTCTCGTGCGCGGCCGCCCGGCGCCTCGGCCGCAAGCTTCAAAGACAAAGAATGAGGCATGATCTCGACTTCGCCGGCTGCCGAGCGGCAATTTGCCATTCGTAGAAAGCTGTCAGCCGCGAAAAGCGCAAGGCGGCATCTACGGCAGGAAGATTGAGGAAACGCTGAGAATGCCGGCCATATGGGCTGGGTAGGCACCTGTATGCGTTTGCCGGAAGGCAGTAGAATTTCCTAGAGACGCCCTGAAACTGCACGCTCGAACAGCACGGGAACTCGAATGGGAATTCGAAGAAAAGCGAAGATCATGACCGTGGTTGGCGCCAGGCCGAACTTCATGAAGGCCGCACCCATCCTGGCGGCGATTCGCAATCATAACCATCGCTTGGAACAGTCATCCGGTTCGACGGCTTCCCATCTCGCGGGTTTCGAGATCGAGAGCGTGCTCGTCCACACGGGTCAACACTATGACGAAGCGATGTCGGATCAGTTCTTTGCCGATCTCAATATTCCCAAGCCGGATGTGCACCTGGGAGCCGGGTCGGGCTCTCATGCAACCCAGACGGCGGAGATCATGAAGCGCTTCGAGGAGGTGCTGCTGCGCGAGCGGCCGGACCTCCTCATCGTGGTGGGCGATGTGAATTCGACGCTGGCCTGTTCGCTGGTCGCATCCAAGATCTCGTTCGATGCGCAGGGCAGCCGGCCGCTCATTGCCCACGTCGAGGCCGGCTTGCGGTCCTTCGATCGAGCCATGCCGGAAGAGATCAATCGCATCCTGACCGATCACGTCGCCGACCTTCTCTTTGTCACCGAAGAGAGCGGCTTGAAGAACCTGCGCCTCGAGGGCATTCCCGATGAAAAGGTCCATTTCGTCGGCAATACGATGATCGATTCGCTGCTCGCCTTCCGGCACAAGACGAGCGATTCAACGATCCTGGACAAACTCGGGCTTCGCAAAGGCCATTCCGGGCATGAACTGAGCCATGGCCCGGGACGGTACGCTTTGCTGACGCTTCATCGGCCATCCAATGTCGACCAGCGCGAGGGCTTCCTGGAGATTCTGGAAGGCCTTCGGGAGTTGAGCCGCTTCTGCCCGATTATCTTCCCGGCACATCCCAGGACGCAGAAGAGAATCGCCGAATTCGGGCTGGAACGTTTCTTTCATTTTCAGAATGGAAGCGAGACGGCCGATTTCGACCGAAGCAATGGAAGCATCCGTCTGGTGGGTCCTCTCGGATACATTGACTTCCTTTGCCTGATGGAACATGCGGCCGTGGTCGTGACGGACTCGGGCGGAATCCAGGAGGAGACCACGTGCCTCGGCGTTCCCTGCGTGACGGTGCGCGAGAACACGGAGCGTCCGGTCACGGTCGAGCGGGGCACGAACCTCCTCGCGGGAACGAGCGCGGAGGGGATTCGCCGAGCGACGCGACAACAGCTCGAATCCAAGACGAAGGGCGCCGTGCCCGAAGCATGGGACGGCAAAAGCGCGCAGCGCATTCTCGACGTGATGTGCCGGCGGCTCGAACGCCGTGAGCTGTTCGGGGAGCCGACACGATAAACCCTCCTTGCTCTGGACTCGGACACGCGTCTATCAGGCCTCAACTTCCGCCGCCAGCGAGCTTGCAAGGGCCTTGATTCCGCGCAGGTCCATCTTTCCCGTCCCCAGCACGGGAATCGCTTCGACGTGGACGAATTGATTGGCCTTTGGCTTCCAAAGCGCGGGCAGATCGCACTGTGCGAACTTTTCCAGCACCGGCGCGAGCTTCCCTTCCGGCAGCGTATGAACGACCACGAGCCGCTCGCCTTTTTTGTCGTCCGCGACTGCCGTCACAGCAAACACCTGCTCGCTGCTATCGGTCAGTTCGTGCAGCTTCTCTTCGATGCGAATGTGGGGCACCATCTCGCCGCCGATCTTGCTGAAGCGCGAGAGCCGGTCGGTGATGGTGAGGAACCCATCCTCATCCATCAGGGCAATATCCCCGGTGGTATACCAACCATCGTGCAGCACGTCGGCTGTCTTCTCCGGTTTGCCCAGATAGCCGCGCATGACGTTCGGCCCCTTGACCAAGAGCATTCCCGAGCTTCCCAGCGGCACCGGCTGTCCCGTCTCAATATCCACCACCTTCACTGAAACACCCGGCAACGGATGGCCGATCTTTCCGCGCTTGGCGGCCACCTGGCGAAAGCCTGGCGCGCGGAAGTCCTTGCCGTTCACCGTCACCACCGGCGAGCACTCGGTGCAGCCGTATCCCTCCAAAGGCCGGATGCCGAAGCGATCTTCGAAGGCCAGCGCCACGCGCTCCTGCAACTTTTCCGCTCCCACCAGCACATACTGCAGCGAGCCGAAACTTTCCGGCGTGCAGCGCCGCATGTAAGCCTGCAAGAACGTCGGCGTGGCAATCAGGAATGTGACCTTGTACTTCTCCACCAGCCCGCCGATCACCTGCGCGTCGAGCGGATTGGGATGGAAGACAACGCCCACCCCCTGCACCGCCGGCAGCCACAGTCCGGCGGTGAATCCAAAGGAGTGGAAGAAGGGCAGGATGCCGAGAATCCGGTCACGCCCGCCGAGCATGAACACCTGGCTCACCTGGCCGATATTCGACAGGATATTGAAGTGCGTCAGCATCACGCCCTTGGGATCGCCCGTGCTGCCGCTGGAGAAGATCACCGTCGCCAGCCGATCCATCCGCGACACCCTGCCGTCACCCGTCGAAGCCGTGCCTTCGTCCGCCGGCCTTGCGCGATATGCACCGAGCGCGCGCTTCAGTAGCCCGGTCGGCATCAGCCACGCCAGCGCCAGCGCGCTCAGCTTTTCGATCAGGCGCGGCCCGCCCAGAGCATCCTCCAGCAGAAGCGTCCGTCCCGGGACCTTCATATTCGGGAAGCGCTCGAGAAAAGCCTTCGAAGCGATCACCACGTCGATACCGCACTGTCTGGTGCACGAGGCAATCCCCTCGTTCGACGAGGTGTAATTCAGATTCACCGGCACGCGGCCCATCAGCATCAGCGCGTAGTTCGTCAGCGCCCCGCCCACTGACGGCGGCAGCAGCATGCCCACCATGGGCTGACCACCGATCTGCGTTCGCAGCCTGCGCGCAATGTAGACCGTCTTGTTCAGCGCCGATCCGTAGGAAACCTTCGGCGTCTTCCCATCGGCCATGAAGAACTGCCACGGCCGTTGCCGCGCCGTGCGCACAAACGCACGGTCCAGCGGCTTCATATAACGCTTGCGCCGCTCGAAGGCGACGGCGTGCAACTCCTGCACCGCGGCTCGCACTTCGATCGCCGTTGTGGTCGGCGGCATCGGCTTGCCGAAGCTCACCGTCACCCGATAAGGGATGCGGCGCGGAACCTTCCACAGGAACCGGCCGCGCTCAAAGCTGAAGATGCTGCCCCACACGCCGTCCAGGTTGACGGGAATGATAGGAACATCTACGCCCTTCATAATGCGTTCCAGCCCACGCCGGAACGGAAGAAGCTGCCCGGTACGCGTGATCTGCCCCTCGGCGAAGATGCAGACAATCTCGTCGTTACGCAGCGCGTCGCTGGCCGTCTTCAGCGAGTGCAGCATCTCGCGCGGATGCTGTTCGCTCGAGATCGGAATCGCCTTTACCATCAAGGCAAAGGGCTTGACTGCCGGATGATCGTAAATCCCCCGGTACATGATGAATCGGATCGGCCGGTCCGTCGCGGCAACCAGCAGCGCAGCATCGACAAACGACATGTGGTTGCACACCAGCAGCGCGCCCGTCTTCTCGGGGAAGTTGTCGCGTCCGATAACGTGAACGCGATAGATCGACCGGGTCGCGAAAAAGAGAATCAACCGACCGAACCACTCCGGCAGCAGATACAGGACGTAAACGGTGCTCACCGCCGTGATCGATGACGCGGCCACGATCACTCCGCGCGGATCGAGATGAATGTAGGCGGTAAAGACAAAGTACACGCCGGACGAAATCGCGATGCCGACGAAGGACAGCAGATTGGCGGCCGCGATGATTCCGCCTTTGTCCTGTTCGGCCGGCTTGTGCTGGATGAGCGCATTCACCGGCACGGCGAAGAATCCCGCCCAGAAACCCAGCATTCCGAGCAGCGCGGCCGAACCCGCCATTCCGTGCGGCGTAATACCGAGCGCCAGCCCCGTGCAGGTCATGCCGATCGAGCCCAGCGGAATCAGGCCGTACTCGATCTTGTTGTCGCTCACCCAACCGGCCGCCATGCTGCCGAGGCCAATGCCGACCGCCAGCATCGCGTTCAGATAGCCGGTCTTGGTCTGGCCGATGTGCAATACATCGGGCCCGTAGACCACGATCGTCGAAAAAAGCAAGGAGCCGAGGAACCAGAAATACGTATTGCCCAGAACGGCCAGAAACAGCGCGCGGTCTTTGCGCATCTTGCCGACCTGCAGCCACAGATCGCCGAGGATATTCAGGCGGAACGGCTTCTCCGGCGCCGCGGCGGGCACCTTGTCGATGCCCAGGCTCGTCGCGAAGCCAACAACTGACAGCCCCAGCAGCGCGTAGCCGGCATAGACTTCGTGGCCGCTGAAGTGTTCACCCATCCAGGCGCCGGCCACGGTGCCGGCGATGATGGCCAGAAATGTCCCCAGCTCGATGACGCCGTTGCCCCAGGACAAGCTCTTCTCCGGCAGCAACTCAGGCAGCAACCCATACTTCGAGGGCCCGAAGAGTGCCGCTTGGCTGGCCACGAGCGTCAACGCCGCCAGCGAAAGCGCCAGCGTATGCGAGGCCAGGCCGGCCGCGGCCAGCAGCATCGATCCGAACTCCATCACCTTCGTCCAGATCGTGATTTGCCGCTTGCTGAAACGGTCTGCCAGCCAGCCGCCCGGCATGCTGAGGATCAGAAACGGAACCGAGAACAGGAAGGTCACCACCGAGACAAACGTTTCGCGCTCGGTTTTGGCCAGATTCATCCCCACAATCATCGAGAGCAGCAGATTGCGCAGAATGTTGTCGCTGAAAGCTCCCTGAAACTGCGTCGCAATCAACGCCCAAAAGCCACGGCGGCTGTGCTCGGCATCGGCGGCCAATGTGCGGGCACGGCCCATCGCGACGGGATCGCTGGCGATGGAATTCATCGGTACTGACCTCCTCCGGGGAACGGGGATGGCATGAGATTAGCCATTTTGCTCACCCGCGAAAGGCCTTTCCACACAGTTTCGAGAGTGTCACAAAAATTGCGATGTTTCAGAGAATGGGTCCAATTGTACGCGGGCCGCGTCTGCCAGCACAGGGAAGACGAAGACCCGCGGGCCTTTCGGCAGTTCGCGGGTCGCTGCCGTGCAGGTATCGCAAAGAATCGCGCCCGTCTGCTCCAGCCCGCGACGCCATCGCGGCCGGCGAGGGTTGCGCACGATCAAGAGGTCCGGATTGACGCCTGCGGCAGCCAGCATGGTTCGCGCGATCTCGCGGAAATCCGCCCATTGCGAGACCACCCCAATC
>JASHTH010000346.1 GCA_030040655.1 Acidobacteriaceae bacterium
TACAACTCGTGGATCACCGGCGGCACCATGTTTACCGGCAAGCTCACCGACAACGGCACGCGCAACAGCTTTCTCGATACCTTTCACCGCAGCTTCAACGGCCTGAACGGCGACTGGTACGGCAGCCAGCAGGATGCGACGCTCACCAACCACTGGCGGCTCGGCATCGGCGCGGGAAACGAGCGCGGCCTTCTGAATCGCTACCAGACCGACTACGGCTATCGCTGGACGATCGGTTTGAGCGACGCCACGGCCGGCGAGCAGTTCTACCAGATCCTCGACGAGCTCAACAGCGTCTATCGCGTCTCCATCGGTCAGTACAACAACGGCGCCTCGAGCACCAACAATCAAACCGTCATCAATGCCGCGGGCACGGGCGGAATCATCCTCAACGGCTCGAACAACTCAGGCACCGGCGGGGTCGTCTTCGGCTCGGGCGGGCCATCGGAAACCACCGTGGCCACCGTCGACAACCTGGGCGACGCGACCTTCGACGGCACACTGACGGTGGATGGAACGACAACCTTTGCCGGCTCGCCGACGGTGAGGAATGGGGCCGACGCGGAGATCGATTACTTCCTGTGGGCCGGCTTGACCACCAGCCAGAAAGAGTCGCTCATCTACAAGGACTGGAACGGAGCGAGCCAGTGGTACCTGGTGAAGGACGCGAGCAACAACTGGGCCCTGAACTCGGCCACGGGCGGCCTCGACAGCTTCAAGGCTTACCAGAGCACCAACTCCGGCGATACCTACATCGATGCCTCGAACTCTTCGGGCGTGGTGCGCGTGAATTACGAGACCGGCTCCGGAGCCGGATTCAAGGTCTACGGCGGCAACTCCAGCACGCTGTACGCTTCGTTCACAGGAACCGGCGCCATCCAGTTCCCCGGCCTTGCCGCGTCGAGCGGCCACTTCTGCCTGCAGGTCGACAACTCCGGCTTCATCACCAACACCGGCGCGGCCTGCGGCACTGGCGGCGGCGGCAGCGGCACCATCAGCTCCGGAACCAACGGACAGATCGCGTATTACTCCGGCACGGGCACGTCTCTTGCCGGCGAGTCGACTGTGCCCGTGGCCAACGGCGGCACGGGCGCTTCCACGGCAGCGGCCGGACTGGCCAATCTCAACGGCATCTCGTCCTCGCAGACCACCGTGCAGTCCCTGTCCGGCCCGCTCACGGTTCCGGTGATCAACAACTTGACCAACTTTGCCAGCTTGAGCGGCTCCTCGGTCTCCGCGCAGTTCAACAACTGGATCTCGAGCACCAATACCGCGGCAACGCGCAGCGTGCTGTGGGTCGATCCGCAAGTCGCTTCCGGCAGTCCGACTTCGGCGCTGGGCTCGCTCGAGCGCATCGTCGACGCGCGGGGAACCAACTGCATGGACGCCGTCGGCGGATTCTCCTACGCCGACAACTCGCTTTGCATCGAAGCCGCCGAAGACTCGGCCGACAGCACCACGACGGAAACGAACAAAGCGGACTTCCATCTCAGCTATGACAGCCTCGCCGGCGGCGTGTATAACTTCACCGGCACCAGCGGCACCAAATCCAACCGCTCGGTGCTGGCGCTGAATGGCGAGTTCTCCACGGTGGCGCAGAAGTGGGGCGTCAACGGCAACTACTCGAGCTATGCCGGCGGCGAGACCATTGGTTTCTCCACGAACGAAACCGAGTACGGCGGCTATGTCAGCTCGGGCGAGGAGCCGTCCGAGGGCATTCGCATCCAGCAGCAACAAGGGAGCCTGAGCGACGGCCAGGGGGGAGCATGGAGCGCGACGGCGAGCAGCGTCAACACCAGCACGGGAGTGGTCGCCTTCAGCTCGCCTGGCAACGCCGCCACGCTCGGCGAGTCGCGATTCATCCGCGACCTGAGCACCAAGTACTCGACCGGAACCTATTCCGCCGTCTCCTGCTCGGGGACCAGCCCAACCACCTGCACCATTACCGGCAGCGGCACGTCGTGGACCTCGATCGCCGGCTTTGTGGGCACGCATACCACGTTCAACAATCTGGCCAGCGGCGGAAACATTCTGACCAATAATCTCGTGTTCTGCGCCGCGCCGGGCGCCAACGGCGGATTCGACGCCTGCGTGCCGATCACCTCGGGCGTCAGCGCAACCTCGCTCACCGTGAACCTCTACGGGGCGGGCACGCAGGGGAATACCACGTGGCCGTGGGCGACCTCGGGCAGCTACGCCATCTACGGATCGGCCTATCCCACGGCTGTGAACATAGCGTCCAACACCTTCACGGCCGGCGACGTGAGCGGCATCGGCGCCGGAGATACGGTCGACCAGGTTCTGGCCTACAATGGCGATTTCTATGGCCTCTACCTTCTTCAGTCGCGCAACATCGGCAGGAGCTACGGCGGGGGACTCGACATCGAGAACCGCAGTTCTTCCACCTCGCCCGCCTTTGCCGTGGGCGCCACGGTAAGCGGCAACTATGCCTGCGCCTTCTGCGTCGAGACCAGCAACGAAGCTTCCGGCGCGCCGCAGGTCGATCTCGAGCTCTTCGCGCGCCCGGCTAGTGGCGAGGCCAGCATCGTCGATGCCTCTACGGCGAGCACCACGAGTTACAACTTCTATCAGACCCGCATGTCCGACAACTCGACCGGCAACGTCTTTGCCGTGAATCCGAATATGGGTTCGAGCTCGGTGGGTCTCGACATATTCGGCACTGCCCTTACGGTTGGCGCCAACTCCAACGGCGTCGCCGTCAACGGCAATCCCAATTCCACGGCGCAGTTCGCCGTCAACGTCGCCTCCACCGTGACCTACGGCGTTCTCGACGCGGAAGCCACGGCTCCGCTGTGCAGCGGCTGTTCCGTCCTCGACATCGACGGGATGCCCAGCGGCGGGCAGACCAACTACAAGCGATTCGCCGACAACGGATTCGGAGTCCTTTCCGAGCAAAACAACAACGGCGCCATTACCACCTGGTACTCGAACACCGGCGTGACCCAGACCGCGCAGGTGAACGGAGCTACCGGCGCGGCCAGCTTTGCCTCGGTCACCGATACGGGGCTGGCCAGCGCCACGGTCGTGGGCACATCGAGCGCCGGGCTGCTCCAATCCACATCGACCAGCGGCAGCGGCGCCGTGGCTCTCGTCGCCGGACCCACGTTCACGGGGAACACGACTACGTTCGCCAATAACGCCGCTAGCGAGGACGACGTGACGATCCAGCCCGGCTCGACCGCCGACCAGGTCGGCGCCGTCCAGTTCAACAACTACTCGGGCACGGCCCAGTGGAAACTGCGCAAGGATGCGAGCAATACCATGCGCGTCACCGACGTGGCCGATTCGCTCGACCGCGACGTCTATTTCCAGAACGGCCAGACCACGGTGAACTCCGGCAGCGGCGCCAATGCCGTGGCCATCAACAACACCAGCGGCTCGGGAACCGGCGGCTTCATCGTCTACGAGGGCGGCACGAACTACAACACCGCCGCCTTCACGGTGACGAGCTCGGGAAACACCACGGCTACCGGCTTCCTCTCCGGCAAGTTCATGATCGGCACTGGAACCATGACTTTCACCGCGGGCGCGGCCGCGGGAACCAGCCCCACGATCGCCTGCGCCTCGAGCCACGTCTGCGACGGCGTTAGCGGCACCGTGAACCTGACCACCGGCACCAGCCCGACGACTGGAACTCTGGCCACGCTGGGCTTCCCCAATACGCACACGAACCAGGCCAACTGCGTGGTTGCGCCCACGCTCAGCGGCACGGGCCTGGTGACATCGATTACCTGGAGCGAGAGCACGACGGCACTTACGCTGACGGCCAACACCGCGCTCGCCGCCTCGACCGCCTACCAGATCCGTTACTGGTGCGGGGGGAATTAGACAGCAAGTCAGCAAGTCAGCGAGTCACCGAGTTAACAATTCGGCCAGTTAACCCGGAAGGAGGAGTTATCAGCCTTCCAGCGAGTGCTCTTGCTGGGGACTGGCTGATTCACGCAACGATGTCCAGAGCGATCGAGGAATTCATCCCGGCAAGCTGCTCCGATCCGCTGACTTGCTGACTTGCCGACCTGCTGACTGGCCCACGCGAGGTCCTCCTTGACCGAATCCCTCGACCATCCTCCCTCTACGGCTGCCCTGCTTGAACCCGCGCAACTCGATCGCGCCGAGCTCGAACGTTTCGGCAAGATTCTCGACTCCCGCCCCAGCCGTCTGGGCGGCATCACCGTGGGCATGGCGCTGGCCGCCCAGCTGCTTTTGGTGAGGAACCGCGACGGCTGGACCGCGCCGCTCAGAGCCAACGCCGTGCAGCGCGCCTTCGAGCGGAAGCGCGGGCCGCGGAACATCGTGCTCAAGGCGCGGCAGATGGGGCTCACGACCTGGGCCGCGGCGCGCTTTTTCTTGAAGACCATCACCCGGCCAGGGACGCTGACCCTCGAAGTGGCGCACACGCAACAGGCCGCCGAAGAGATCTTCCGCATCGTGCACCGCTTCGTCGACTGGCTGCCCGAGGAGCTGCGCCGCGGTCCGCTCAAGACTTCGCGATCCAACGTGCGCCAGCTTGTGTTCCCCCGGATCGATTCGCAATACCGCGTCGTCTCCGCCGGCGACCGCAACGCCGGCCGCGGGCTCACGGTGCAAAACCTGCACGTCTCCGAGCTCGCCCGCTGGCCCGGCGACCCCGCCGAAACCCTTGCCGGACTGCGCGCCGCGCTGGCGCCGGGAGCGGAGACGATCCTCGAGTCGACGCCCAGCGGCGCCGGCGGCTGCTTCTACGAGGAGTGGCAGAAAGCCAGCGAGACGGGATTGGTGCGCCACTTTTTTCCCTGGTGGATGGAGCGCCGCTACCGCGCCCGGCCGGTCGACGCCGCCAGCCGCACTGCAGAAGAGCGCCAGCTCATGGCGCGCCACGGCCTCGATCTGCGGCAGATCGCCTTTCGCCGGCAGATTCGGGCCGATTTCCGCGGCCTGGCCCGCCAGGAGTACGCCGAAGACGAGGAGAGCTGCTTTTTGGCAAGCGGTGAATCCGTCTTCGAGCTCGAGGCCATTGAGGCGCGACTTGCCGCCGTGCCGCCTCCGGTGGCTTCGCGCCGCAACGGCGAGCTGGAGATCTGGCTCCCGCCGCTGGCCGGCAAGCAATACCTCGTCGCCGTCGACCCGGCCGGCGGCGGCAGCGAAGGCGACTACTCGGCCGCTCAGGTGGTGGAACTTGCCGCCGGATTGCAGTGCGCCGAGTTCGCCGGGCACGTCGGCGGCCTGGAACTGGCCCGCGTCATCACCGAGCTCGCCGCCGAATACAACCGCGCCTGGCTGGTCGTGGAGCGCAACAATCACGGCAGCGGCGTGCTGGCTCTGGCTGAGTCGGTCGTCAAGTACGGGCGCATCTTTCGCCAGGCGGGGCAACCCGGCTGGCTGACCCACTCCATTAGCCGGCCGGCGATGCTGAGCCGCTTGAACGCCGCGCTGGTCGAGCAGCCCGGCTGCTTCCGGAGCCGCAAACTGCTGGCCGAGTGCCGCACCTTCGTACGCTTGCCCGATGGCCGGTCGGGCGCGCAATCCGGCACGCACGACGACCGCGTGATGGCGATGGCGATTGCGCTGGCGGCGCGCGCGGAGGTTCTGGCCTCCGGCCGAAGCTCTTAGCGCTCAGCTTTCAGCTATCAGCTGTCAGCCGTACGCACGCGCACAGTTTAAGCTAGGAGCTAAAAGCCAACAGCTAAGAGCTGAAAGCTGAGAGCTGATAGCTGAGAGCTGATAGCCGACAGCTCCATCCAATACGAGGCGTCCGTGGCCGTTCAGGCGGTGCAACACATCCGGCGCATGCGGGGCGGCGCCCAGGGCCAGCTCATCTTGGGAGCCGACGGGCACCTC
>JASHTH010000347.1 GCA_030040655.1 Acidobacteriaceae bacterium
CGCAGGAAGTAGGGTAACGCCGCGGTCGAACCAGAGTTGAGCGCCTTTTGTCCCAAACTGTACGCTTTTAAAGCTTCGAGCGACGGCGTGGTGGCCTCTTCGAGCGGAGTCGCGTGCTCTTTGATGGTGGCGAGCGATTCGCCGGCCTTCCTCCTGAATCTGCCGGCGACCTGATTCAGAAGATTCAGGATCTCTTCCTTTTTTCCCCCCTGGACTTGTTCGTCATCAAGGATCTTGCCTGTGCGGCAATTCGTGGCGCGCAAGCCCAATATATATTGCTTCCCGAGGCTGGCAATCGAACCTTCCAGGACGGCGGCGCTTCCAGTCCGTTCGCAGACCTCGCGGGCAATCTCGGGCGTAAGCCGAGCATCGGCTGGTCGGCCCATCAGGCGCAGAGTCTGCTGAATGCGGTCCTCGGAGATGAGACTCAGGAAAGGCGACTGCTCAAGTTGCACCTCCAGCCCTTGCCGCAGCGTCTCGTCAAAGACGGGGTCTCCTGTGGAATTAGCGAAGTCAGCCAGCACTAGCGTGTCCGTTTCACTCAGAACCGGTGGGTGCCGCCACCAGAGCCTGAGCGCGGCGGCGGCCAGCACAACAACAAGGACGGCCACAATCCATATCCAAGGCAGTTCCCAAAACTTGGTTTGCTTGACCTCCACCTGCACCCTGGTGTGGTTTGCGGCAACGATGCTGACCTCATGCTCAGGTACCAAGCGAACACTTTCCGCAAGACGATACCCGCGCCCAGGCACTGTAAGGATGTACTGATGGTCCTGCGGACTCTCGCCCAGCGCCTTCCGCAGCGTGAAAATGTTGCGCGTGAGGTTGGTCTCCTCGACAAAGGTGTCAGGCCAAACTGCCTTCATCAGATCGTCTTTGGTGACTACCTCTCTGCCGTGCCGGACCAGAACCAAGAGGATTTGAAAAGTCTTCGGTGTCAGGGGAACAGGGTCCCCGTCGCGCAGCAGAATCTCCTTCTCAGGGTCAACGCGAAAAGGACCAAACTCGTACAGTTCTTTGAGTCCGCGGCTCCTGGTGGATGACATGGATGGGCGCCCCACAACCTTTTCGGAGCGGATTCTAGCACGATCAACAGTGCAGACCGGAGTTGTCGCCTCCTAGCCAGAGTGCTGAAGTCCTGCCTTTTCTGTGCGTTGTCGGCATGCAAGAAATTACCAGAAATTCCAAGGACGTTTTGTAAGGACTTTCCAAGCGCCCTTCGTGCAACCTGCGCTCGTTTTCAGCACGCGGGCCTGGATTGGGATTCATGGCAAAGCAGACAACGATCACCGTCGAAACTGACTCCTTGCTTATCGTGCGGGGCCGGAACTCGACACGCGCTTGGTGCCCCAAGTGCGGCGCCGAAGCTGAGATGGTTTCGATCGAGAGCATGGGAGTGATCACGAACCTGGATCGGTCGAAACTCGAGAAATGGCTCAATTCGGACGTGCTGCATCGATCGAAGAGCGCGGATGGCTCTGCACAGATCTGCCTGAACTCGCTTCTGGCACGCGTGCTGAACACGAAAATCCGCTAATCGCGGCTTGCTGCGGTGGCGAAAGACAAAGGAGACGATATGAAATGCACACTACTCTCTACGTCGCTGGGTATGCTGGCTCTTCTGGCGACTCCGGCCGGGTTGACCGCCCAAGGACAGAATGCACAATTCCCTGACTATACCGTCATCGATCTCGGCACTTTGGGCGGTACGTATAGCGCTGCTTTTGGCATCAACAGTGCCGGTAAGGTTGCCGGCGCGGCCGCCACACCGGCTCAGACGGATGGATATGCCGCAACCGCTTTCCTGTGGACCAAGCAGAAAGGCATCACCAACCTAGGCACCCTAGGCCCACCAGCCTTTCCCGACTGTCCCACGTGCAACAGCGGGGCGGCCGGAGTTGGCGCGGCCGGCGAGGTGGCGATCGGTTCCGAAATTGCGACACTGGATCCGAATGGCGAAGATTTTGGTCAGTGGGATCCTTCGGCGCCCGCTTACCGCGTGACCCTTGGGGCTATTTGGAGAAATGGAGTTTTGACGGCCCTTCCCACGTTGCCGGGCGGAAACAATGCCAGTCCTTTTTGGATCAACAACCGGGGCCAGCTCAGCGGTGTTGCAGAGACTGATGATGAGGATCCGAGCTGCTCCATCGGGCCTAACGGGCCTACCGAGCCTAACGGCCTTAGCGGGCCTAACCTGAAAAGGCGCTTTGTGGCCGTTATCTGGGAACCGAACGGCAAGATCCGAAAACTCCCTCCACTCGTATCGAAGGGCGATACCGTCGCACAGGCCTTTACGATCAACGATCGCGGCGAGGCTGTCGGCAGTTCGGGTTCGTGCTCGGCCAACGGCCTGCCGCCATTCGCCATCAACTTCACCACAGCTTCGCACGCGGTACTGTGGGACAAGGATGGCGTCCATGATCTCGGCAGTTTGGGAATCGAAAACAACGGCGCCAGTAGCATCAACAACCGAGGTGAAGTGGTTGGCACGGCCCAATCCCCCAACGACGGCACGCTCCACGCATTCTTCTGGACCAAACAGACCGGCATGTTGGACTACGGCGCATTTCCGGGAGCGGTCGCCACCGTGGTGCCCTGCTGCCATACCAACAACGAGCGAGGCGACATCGTCGGCTTTAGCGTCGAGCCGACCAATCCATACGGCGGTCGAGCTCTTCTATGGCGCGGCAACGAGCCGAAGGACTTGAACGATTTCGTCCTCAGTCCAGGTCCGTTTGTCTACCTAACAGGCGCTTTCTCGATCGACGATGCCGGAGAAATCGTCTGCCAGGGGGTCACGAATGTCGGAGAAGTGCACGCCTGTCTGGCGGTACCCAGTAACGGCGCAACACTTAACGAGAGGCCTACGCTGGCCACAGGGCAATTGTGGACCTACGTGCCTCTCACCGACAATGCCCGTGAACTGCTTCAACGCCAGCTTAGGATGCCCCGGCCGTGAATGGTAAGCACTAAAACGGCGGCCGCTACTTCTTTGGCCAGTAACGGCCGTCGGATATACCGGAGTCGGATTCCACTTTGCGGGATGGCTGACAGTATCCGCGATCTCTTAGCGAAAATGGTTGCGACGGGGAATGCAGGTATCAGGATTACTGCAGCTTTGCGCACTCGGCTTCGGCTGTCTCACTTGAAAGAACTTTTCATCTAAGATCGCCGATTGGCACAACGTCGTTTTTAATCGTGCTTCAATTCATAACGAGCTGTTTACCGTTTGTGAGTGATTCAAGCTGCGGACCAAGTCGCTGGTAAAGTGGGTAATCTGCTTGAGCGCGCCACCTGAAATCGGTTGACGCCAGATGTTACAGGCGCGGCGCACGCTCGTGGCGGCACCATCACCACGTTCGACGCTCCGGGCGCGGGCACCGGCAGCGACCAGGGCACGACCTCGTTCAAAAACAACCCAGCAGACGCGATCACCGGATTCTACGTCGACGTGAACAAAGTGGCTCACGGCTTCCTGCGCACGCCGTAGCTGCGACTCCCGATCGGTTGTTCTTTTTCATGGCAGGGCGTGGACAGCGTAGACTTCGCGCTTTTCGAACTCCGCGGGGCTTCTTGGGGACTAAGTCGGCTTTGGTGCCGCTGCGCCGATGATTTCGATAGTCTGCGGCGGAACCGCTTGGGCCACGCCCAGAAAGCTCAGCACCGATGGCACTAGCTTCGAGGTCGTCTGGAAATAACGCCGGGAGGGCTGCTCACGCAGTTGAACCGCCCTTTCAATTTTTTTCGTTGTTTTTTTGATGGTCAACAAGCCACGTCAGGAAGCTGAAATGCTCAACATTGGGGGCTCTCTCTCGTGGACTGACCCCCAAAAGTGAGACAGCCTAAAATGGCCGCATTTGCAGGGAGGGGAGAACTGCAAATGACGAAGAAAGGGGTAGGCTGGCATCCGCAGGCATTTCGTGAGATGGCTTTGGAGCGTCTTCGTACCTGCATGCATATAGGGAAGCTTTGCGGGGAGCTGGGAATCAGTCCGAGCACGCTGAAGAAATGGCGTCGGCAAATGCAGGCGCGGCAGGAAGCGGGGCCGGCCACGGTGGCTTTACCGGGCGAGACGCTGGAGCAGG
>JASHTH010000348.1 GCA_030040655.1 Acidobacteriaceae bacterium
GGGCCGCGCCTATTTTCCCCGCACCGATCCGGGCCAATTCATCATCAACGTGCGCATGCCCAGCGGAACGCGGCTGGAGGTCAGCAACCGTTACATGGAAAACGTGGAGAACATGATTCGCAGCGCGGTGCGGCCGAAAGACCTGGACATGATCGTCTCCAACATCGGCGTCTATCCCGATCTTTCCGCCATCTATACCACCAATGCTTCGATGGATACGGCCTTTGTGCAGACCAGCCTGAAGGAGGGCCATAGCATCGGCAGCTACGAGTACATGCGCCGCGTGCAGGCCAAGCTTTCGCAGCAGATGCCCGAGCTCTCCACGTATTTCCAGGCGGGCGGACTCGTGGATGGCGTGATCAACCAGGGATTACCCGCGCCCATCGACATTCAGATCAAATCGAACGATATGGACAAGGCCTACGACCTGGCCGAGTCGATAGCCGCGAAGATCGAGTCGATCCCCAATGTGAGCAGCGTGTACATCCCGCAGAGCATCGACTATCCCGGCCTGCAGCTCAACATCGATCGCGAGCGCGCGAGCTTGGTGGGCCTCTCGGCCAAGAACGTGGTAGATGGCGTGATTACTGCGCTGACTTCGGACGGAATGATTGCGCCCAGCTACTGGATCGATCCGAAAAGCGGCAACAACTACATGGTTACGGTGCAGTACGCAAACCGCTGGATCAACCACATGTCGATGCAGGATCTGGAAAACATTCCGCTGCGCGGGACACGGCCGGCCGGGTATGGCCCTCTGCAAGAGGCCCGGTTCGCCACGCCGACGGCGCCGCAGTTTTTCCAAAGCGATCACGTCTCGGGCTATATCCCGCTGAGCGAAGTCGCCGATATCCGCCGGATCAATACGCCCACCGAAGTGGACCATTACCAGATCCGGCGCGTGATCGACATCTATGTTGCTACGAAAACCGAAGCGCTGCAAACCGTCGGCGCGCAGATCGATCGCCTGCTGGCGCAAACGCAACACGATCGCAATACGGTCATCGATGTGCGCGGTGCGGTGGTGGAGATGAACCAGGCATTTCACGAGTTCGCACTGGGCCTGATCATCGCCGTGCTGCTGGTCTATCTCATCCTCATGGCGCAATTCACGTCGTTCATCGATCCCTTCATCATTCTCATGGCCATTCCGCCCGGCGTGGTCGGCGTGGTGCTCATTCTCATCGCGACGGGAAGCACGCTCAACATCATGTCGCTGATGGGGCTAATCATGATGACCGGTATCGTGGTCTCGAACAGCATTCTGATCGTGGAGTTCGCGGGCCATCTGCACCAGAGCGGCAAGCCGCTGACCGAGGCGGTCGTCGAGGCCTGCAAGATCCGCCTGCGGCCGATCCTGATGACATCGCTGGCGACGCTGCTGGGCATGATTCCCATGGCGCTGGGTCTGGAAGCAGGCAGCGAGCAATATGCACCGCTGGCGCGGGCCATCATCGGCGGACTCGCCGTGTCGGTGGTGACCACGGTCTTTCTTGTCCCTGCCGTGTATCTGCTGATCCACAACCGGCGAAACGCAACCGTTACCGAAGGGGAGGCATAGCGAATGAGGAAACAGCTTCAAATGCGCCGACTCGGGAACGATCTGCTGGCGCTTGCTGTCTTATTGCTACCTTGCGCAATGCTTGGGCAGGCTGACAAAGCAAGCGGCAACCTGCCCGACGCGCCCCGAGCCGGCGCCGTTCTGCTTGCCGACGCGGCGCAGGCTGCGCAAAATACGCCGGGCGCGGCGATGCAAGCTCAGCCGTCCGCTGGGCAACCTGCCAACGGGCTTACGCTGACGCGGCAACAGGCCGAGCAGATGGCGATCAAGAACAATCCGCGCATCAGCGTGAGCAGGCTGTTAGCGCTGGCCCAGCATCAGGTGGTGCGTGAGACAAGATCGGCAGAGTTGCCGACGGTTTCCGGCGCGCTGACCGGTGTCAAGGCCGAGGACGATTCGCGTATCTCCGCCGGATCGCTTACCTCCTCGCGCGTGTTTACACACGCCGGCGCCGGCGGTGGATTTACCCAGCTCCTCGCCGATTTCGGAAGAACCATGAACCTCGTCGCGTCATCGAAGCTGCAGGAGAAGGCGCAGAACGCGAATGCGCTGGCTACGACCGAAGACATCGTTCTGGCCACCGACCAGGCTTTCTACAACGCCCTGCAGGCGCAGGCGCTGCTCCAGGTGGCGCGGCAGAACACGACCACGCTGTCAACGACGCAGACGCAGGTCAACCAGATGACGACCAACAAGCTCAAATCCACGCTCGACCTGAGCATCGCCAACGTGAACCTGTCGCAGGCCAAGCTGCTGGAACTGGACGCCGAGAACAATCGCGACTCGACGATGGCGGCACTGGATGCCGTGCTGGGTCTCGATCATCCGGCCAGTTACGACCTGGTCGACGAGCAAACGCCTTTGAATGCCCCTCCTGCCGACGCCGAACAGCTCGTGCTACTCGCTCTTCAGCAGCGGCCCGATTTGCAGGCTTTGAACTATGGCCAGCAAGCCGCGGTCAAGTACAGCAAGGCCGAGCGCGACCAGAAATTGCCCACCATCTCCGCTCTGGGAACGGCGGGAAGCACGCCGATCCGGCCCGACGGCACTTTCTACGCCACCAACTGGTGGGGCGCCATCGGCGTCAACGTCAATGTTCCGCTCTTCAACGGCTTTCTCTTTTCCGCCCAGGAACAGGAAGCCAAGCTGCGCGCGCAGGCCGACGCGGAACAGGCGCGCGATCTGCGCGACAGCATCGTCCGCGACGTTCGCACCGCATGGCTCGCCGCGCAAACGGCCTACCGGAAGGTCAGCGTCTCGGAGGAGCTCCTGCAACAAGCCAACCTGGCTCTAGGCCTCGCGCAAACCCGCTACAAGCTGGGACTGAGCTCGATCGTCGAACTCAGCCAGACGCAATACCAGCAAATCGACGCCGCGATTGGCAACACGAATGCGCAGTACCAATACCGGCTGGCCCTCGCCACGCTGAACTACCAGATCGGAGCAAAGCCGTGATCGAGAACTTTAAATTGAAAGTCTTCCGCGTGGTCGCGGACATGCTCAACTATCGCCGCGCTGCAGAGGAGCTTCATCTGACGCAGCCGGCCGTGACGGCGCAGATCCGCTCGCTCGAGGAAAGCCTCGGCATCGCGCTCTTCGACCGCATCGGCCGCGATACGACGCTGACGCCCGCCGGAGCCACATTGCTCAAATACGTGCGCCAGATCGAAGCGATCACCAACGAAGCCGTTGCCGCGCTGGCTCCCTTCGGCGGGCAGGAAGGCGTGGAGCTGAGCATCGGCGCATCGCACACCATCGCCGTCTATCTTCTGCCCAGGCTGCTGCCGCAGATTCTGCGGGAATGGCCGAAGCTTCGCATCCATATAATGGGCGGAAGCACCAACGAAGTGCTGCATGCGCTGGTTACGCATCGCGTTGGCGTGAGCCTCATCGAAGCTCCGGCTCATCGGCCGGATCTGAAGATCGAGACCTTTGCCGAGGACGAACTCACGCTGATCGCGCGCCCCGACCATCCCTGGGCCAACAAAGCCGTGGTTCGCGCGGCGGAGCTGGTCCAAGAGCCGATCCTGCTGCGCGAAGTGGGATCGGGCATGCGACAGTTTGTCGAGAGCTATTTGGAAAGGAATGGAGTCTTGCGCCAGCAGCTCCGCACGTTCATCGACATGAACTCGACCGAAGGCATCATCTCGGCCGTCGAGGCCGGCCTCGGCATCGGTTTTGTGCCGCGTATGTCGGCCGAGAAGGCGTTGAAGCTGGGAAGCGTGGCAGAGATTCACCTCGACAACGGCCCCATCCGGCGCCAGCTCAGCATTGCTCTTCTCAACGGACCCGATCCGCGAGGGCCGGTGGGCCAACTGCTTCAGCTTCTTCGCAATCATGGTCACGCCCGGCTTCACGTTGGCACGAAGGCCCCGCCGGCGCGCGCGCAGCGTAAAAGCACAGCCATGGGCAATGGAAAGTCGGAACAGTACGATGGAGCCGTCTCCTGAATGAACGACCTGCTCTTCTCGCTAATCGTCTGCGGCACTTCGATTCTGGCCGGATTCCTGGGCGCGCTGACGGGCCTGGGCGGAGGGGTGGTTATCGTTCCGGTTCTGGCGCTGCTGTTCAAAATCGATCTGCATTACGCCATCGGCGCTTCGCTGGTGTCGGTCATCGCGACATCGTCGGGAGCCGCAGCGGCCTATGTTCGCGATGGCTATTCGAATATTCGCATCGGCATGTTCCTCGAGGTGGCCACCACGATCGGGGCGCTGACCGGCGCATGGCTGGTGGCGAAGGTCTCTACCAGCTGGATCGCGGTGATCTTCGGAGTGGTGCTGCTCTATTCGGCATGGATGTCGGTGCGCAAACGCGCCGCGAGCCCCGGCGCAAAGAACCCGGACTCGCTCGGCATGAGGCTGAAGATGAAGAGCTCGTACCCGATCGGCGAGGGAAAGAGAGAGGAATACGTCGCCCAGCACATTCCCGGAGGCTTCGCCATGATGTATCTGGCCGGCGTTCTCTCGGGACTGCTCGGCATCGGCTCCGGAGCAGTCAAGGTCCTCGCCATGGATCAGGTGATGCGCTTGCCGTTCAAAGTGTCGACGACGACCAGCAACTTCATGATCGGCGTGACGGCCGCGGCCAGTGCCGGGGTGTATCTTAGCCGCGGATACATTCTGCCCGGCCTCGCGATGCCGGTGATGCTCGGCGTGCTGGGCGGCTCGCTGGCCGGCTCGCGCGTGCTGGTTCACGCTCGCGTGAAGACGCTGCGCATCGTTTTCGCGCTGGTGATCGTCGCGCTCGGCATTCAGATGATCTTCAGCGGCCTGACGGGGAGGCTCTAGCCAATGGCCACGAGCGATCGCGACCTTGAAATCGCCATGGGGCACATGCTGCGCATCGGCGTCACCGTTGCCGCGTTGGTGGTGCTGGCCGGCGGCGTGCTTTATCTTTGGCAAAATCAAGGTCCGGTGCCCGATTACCGGCACTTTCACGGAGCTTCGGCAGAATACACGAATGTGGCCGCGATTTTTCGCGGAGCCATGCATGGGAACAGCCGCAGCCTAATTGAATTTGGGCTTCTCTTGTTGATCGCAACGCCCATCGGCCGAGTCGTCTTCGGCGTGGTCGGCTTCGCCAAGATGAAGGACTGGCTCTACGCCATTGTCAGCATCATCGTGCTGACTGTCCTGCTATTCAGCTTCTTCTGGAACAGGTAAACGTGGGTGCCTCCGGTCCCTCGTTTTTGAGGATCGGGGATGTCGAGCGGGCCGCCGGCCTAGCGGTGATGCCCGCCGCCGAATGAATGGCCTCCGCCGGAGTGGCCGTGACCGCCGCTGAAGTGCGGCGCTTTGGGCATTTTTTCATGGCCGAAGCTCTTCGGCATCTTGGGTTCGCGGAAGTTATTGGGCATGCGCTGTTCGCTGCGCCCGCCGAACGACGGCTCGGAGTTGTGCCCGCCGCCGAAGAGATGGAAGCCGCCTGACTTTTCCGGCTTAAATGACTGCCCGCCGAATCCGCGGCCTCCAAGGCTCTGGCTCACTGACGGCTCAGAGAACCGCTCGCCGAAGTTGCCGCGTTGCGCGATCGAGGGCGGGCGCGATTCCGGCATGGGCCTTGCAAACCCGCCGCCGCCGCGGAAGCCGTAGCTCTCGCCGGGACGGCTCATAAAACCGTTGCCGTAGCTCGGGCGCACCGGCTCGGGCGCGCGGTTATAGGCTTCCTGCGGTCCGCGCTGGTACGGCGTGGGACGGTTGGCAATCGCGGGAGGACGCGCCGGAGGCGTCTGCGGGCGGAC
>JASHTH010000349.1 GCA_030040655.1 Acidobacteriaceae bacterium
GCCGCCCGACAAGCGCCTGGTGCTGGAACGGCTGGTGTATGACCTGGCGTCGGAGCCGAAGAATTCGAATCCGATTTTCACGTCCGCCCAACTCTCGCTCCTTTGAGGAATGCGAAGCGAGCACTGTCGCGCCACGGAGTCACAATCGTCCGTTGCCGTCATCACATCGGTTTCATTCCGGCAGGATCGACAATCACGAGGAAGCAATGCTGCGGAGAGTGTCGTGTATCTGAAGTTTGCGGTCATCCTGAGCGGAGTCCGTCCGTCGGGACGAACGAAGTCGAAGGTTCTGCGTTTCGCACCTTCCTGGAGGTAGATCAATGCACAATCCTCAATCGGCCGTCATGGGCCGAACGCGGCAAAGAAGCATTGGCGATCGGGCGCTGAAACTTCTCCTCAGTCCGGCATACTTGTTGCTTTGGATTGCGGCCGGATTTCTCGGCGCAGGGCGTTGGGATTGGGTGCGCGGCTGGATCTGCGTTTCGGTCTACCTCTCCACGATCGCGATTCTCGGTGCTGTGATGCGCTACTTCGGCCTCGGCTTGCTCAAACGGCGCACCGAAGGGATTCGCGAAGGCACGGCTGCATTCGACAGATCGATTCTGCCCATTTACTTGTCATTGACACTCGTTCAGCCGGCCGTCGCGGGCCTGGATTCGGTGCGATATGGCTGGTTGCCGCTGCCGTCCTCGACCACGGTTCCCGGCATCGTCTTGTTTGTGATTGGAATGGGGCTGGTCATCTGGGCGATGATCGCCAACCCCTTTGCCGAATCCACGGTGCGGATTCAACCGGAATACGGACACAGAGTGATCACGAAAGGACCTTACCGCGTAATACGTCATCCCATGTATGCCGGCTCGATTCCCATGCACGTGGGTACGGGACTCATTCTTGGTTCAGGATGGGCGGTCGTGATCGCTGCGGTGCTGGCGGCGATGATCGTCTGGCGCACAACCCGGGAGGATGAGTTCTTGCATCGCGAGCTTCGCGGCTACGCAGAGTACGCGGCCCGCACGCGTTTTCGCCTTGTGCCCGGCCTCTGGTGAGGCCAAGCGCTGGAGGGAGCAGCAGCCTTTAGGCTGCTGGATCCGGCGCAAAACATCGAAGTGGCTTTAGCCACGGGCCTTTTGAAGCCGGCTTTATAGCCTGTGGCAACGGTTCTCACAGAACCGCTGAAGCCCACCCCGTGTTTGCTCTCCTCGCGGCACGACTCAAGCGAGGGCTTGCCGAGGGCCCCGGGAATTCGTAGCCTGTTACAAAGCCGTGCCGCGAAAGTTCTTTCGCAGCCTCCTGAAACCGGTCCTACTTCTTCCAATCCAGCACCGGTTGCGCCAGAAAATCGACAGTCCGGTCCGGGCGACCCTCGAGATCGAAGACGACGATCTCGTTCGCGCCTTTTCTCAACCACGGCGCCGGCAGATAGAGCGTGCCCTGCGGTCCTACGTTCCAGAACCGCCCCAGCGGCTCGCCATTGACGAAGACTTCGCCCTTGCCCAGCGACCGGGTATCCAAATAGGTGTCGGCCGGCTCGTCTATCTGCAAGGACGCTTGATAGAAGCAAGGGCCGCTGCACGGATCGCTTGTATAACTGGGCGAATCGACATTCTGCATGGGCAGGGGATAAATCTGCCAGCCCGCGAGTGGAGCATTTGCCAGTGTGACTTGACGAGTGATTCCGGCCCGCTCGCCCGGAAGCTTGTGCCCGAAGTTCACACGGCCCGTATTTTCGACCAGGATGTCGAGACGCGCGCCGTCGTGCGGAATTTGGAGCGGCAGTGTGGATTGGTTCAAACGCCGGTCGAGCGTTCCGGCGAGTTGTCCGTCGATAGAAACCCGCGCATAACTGTGCAGCCCGTCGATGCGGAGTTCGCCGCTCTGCGCATGCGGGATCGTCGTTCGATAGAGAATGTATCCGTAATTCTGTCCCACATCCTCCATGGAAAGGATGTCGTTCGATTCGATCGGCTTGGGCAGATTCTGCCAAAGCGACGCCGAGCGGGAGAGCTGGACCGGCGCAAACGCGCGCGCCGGAATCGGCGCCGGAGGATCGGGCGGCGTTTGTCCCGTCGCCTGGCGTATGACATCGCGAAACAGGGAATACTTGGGAGTCAGTTCGCCGCCTTCGCTCACCGGCGCGTCGTAGTCATAGCTGGTCGTGTCGGGCTCGTAGTTCTGCCCGTCGCTGTTGGCGCCGTTCATCCATCCAAAGCTCGTTCCACCGTGAAACATGTACAAGTTCACCGAGTCGCCTTGCTCCAGCATCCACTTCAGCTCCTCGGCTTCGTTTTCGGCGCTCGCCGTATGATGTTTGTCGCCCCAGTGGTCGAACCAACCATCCCAGTACTCGCCGCACATTCTCGGCCCATTGGGGCGGATCTTCGCCAGCTTGGCGAATTCGGTCTTCGCGTCGCCGGTGCCGAAATTGATCACGGCGGGAAGTTCGGGCAGCGAACCGTTTTTCACTTCGTCGGCTCCATCGGCGGTGTACAGCATCGCCTTGTCGAATCCGGAATCGAGGAGCAAATGATGAATCTGCTCCATGTACGGGTGGTCAGAGCCGTAAGAGCCATACTCGTTCTCGACTTGGACGGCGATGATCGGCCCTCCGTTGGCGCTTTGCAACGGCGCAAGCTCCTGACCGAGATGATGGAACCAGCGCGATGCGGCAGCGATAAACGCCGGGTTGCTCGTGCGCACCTCCATCCCCGGCTCACGCAGCAGCCACGCCGGATAGCCGCCGAAATCCCACTCCGCGCAGACATACGGGCCGGGCCGGAGAATCACAAACAGTCCTTCCCCCTGGGCCTCGCGAACGAACTCGGCGACATCTCTCTGGCCCGAGAAATCGAAGACTCCAGGCTCCGGTTCTTGGAAATTCCAGAAGACGTACGTCTCCACAGTGTTCAGTCCCATGGCGCGCGCCTTGCGCAGCCGGTCGCGCCAGTAAGCGCGCGGCACACGCGCATAGTGAATGGCGCCGGAGATGATCTGGAACGGCTTGCCGTCCATCTCGAAATGATCTCCGTTGGCGCGAAGCACATGCGGCTGGTTCGGGAGAGGCGCCTGCGCCCGCACGGCCCGCGATGCGCAAGCCAAAGCGATGGTCGCGAAGAGAGCAACAGAAAGGATGCGGCGTGTCATGGCTGCGGGATAGCCTCCAAAGTCAACACCTGGAACGGCGCAAGGTGGAACGGATGCGGCTTGCCTGCTTCGAGTTCGACCGTCGGCACCGATGCATCCGTCTTCCACGGGCTGTGAGCCAGATAGCGCCTGGGCGCGCCGGCCGGAAGCTCGAAGGCCTTTCCCACCTCGATCGTGAAATCCTGCGCCGTCGCGCCGGGGTTGCGGAGCGTGAGAATCCCTTTCTCGGGCGACCACGCGCCCCAGCCGTACGCTTCGAGCCATTGCGGGTCGCCGCCGATCCAATGCGTATCGGTCAAGACCGAACCATTTTCCCGCGACCACTTCGCCGCCTCGGCCAGCACATCCCAATCGGCCGAAGTCAGCAGCGAAGGCGTGACATAGAGCTCCTGTAACTGTGTTCCCGAACCAAAGTAAGAATGAACTTCGTTGGCGAAGTCTTCCTCGGAACCGGTCGAAAGCCCCGGCGCCTGCTCGGCGAAGACGATGCCGTGCAGCATGAGCGAGTTCAGCGGATACAACCTTCCCGCTTCGACGATATGCT